>JAWUVZ010000078.1:0-9509 GCA_034112105.1 Glaciecola sp.
TTAAGAATGAGTTAGCAAACCAAACAAATCATAAAGCAAAAACCACTCGAAAGCGGTTTCATAATGTTACTGTGAGTTTCAAACTTTAATGTCTAGTTGCAAACATTAATATCCAGTTTCAAACATTAATATGCTCGCACAGTTAGCGATAGGCAGCAATCAGCAAACAGGATGGGTCAAGTTTACAGTAGGAACTTCACAGCCTCTGTAAGTAACTTATCAAATGACGGAGTTGGGAAAAGAATGAGGAAGTAAAAAATCCGGCTATTGAAATACTCAAAAGGTAGCCGGATTTTAGTTGTCGTTATCGCTTTTTTAGCAGGAATATCTTTATTTACCACAGCCCAAAGGTTTACCCAAAAATTAGTGTAATAAGCGGGTTTTTATTGTCCCTTCTATTGCCTCTAATTGCGCAAATGCATCGTAAGCTCGGTCTGCTTCAACATCAACTACGACATAACCAATTTCTTCGATTGTTTGCAAATACTGAGCGGCAATATTGATATTTTGATCAGCAAAAGCTTGGTTAATTTGTTTAAGCACACCGGGACGGTTTTCGTGTATATGTAATAAACGAGAGCGATTGGTATGTGATGGGAGTGACACTTCTGGGAAATTTACCGCTGATAAAGTTGAGCCATTATCGCTATACTTGACCAGTTTACCAGCTACTTCAATCCCAATATTTTGTTGTGCTTCTTGTGTACTTCCACCTACATGAGGAGTCAAAATGACATTATCAAAAGCACATAACGGAGACTCAAACGCTTCAGTATTTGATTTCGGTTCAGTTGGAAATACATCAATAGCAGCGCCATTAAGCTTACCTGACTCAAGCGCCTTGACCAGTGCATCGATATCTATCACTGTGCCACGTGAGGCATTAATTAGAATAGAACCTTGTTTCATTTGCGCTAGTTCTTTCTCACCAATCATGTTTTGGGTATGGATTGTTTCGGGCACATGCAATGAGACAATATCAGAAGTATTGAGTAGCTGTTTTAATGATTTCAATTGAATTGAGTTGCCCAAGACTAACTTATCCTCAATATCATAAAATTGAACACGCATACCTAAGTGCTCAGCTAGAATACTCAATTGTGTGCCTATATGACCATAGCCGATAATGCCTAGCGTTTTTCCGCGTGCCTCATATGAGCCTACTGCCGACTTGTCCCATTCCCCTCTATGCGCTTTTGCATTTTTGGCTGGAATACCTCTTAACAAGATAATAATTTGGCCCAATACTAATTCAGCAACTGACCTTGTGTTGGAAAACGGCGCATTAAAAACGGGGATGCCACGTATTAACGTTGCTTTCAAATCAACTTGATTGGTGCCGATACAAAAACAGCCAACGGCAACTAGTTTCTCAGCCGCTGCAATGACCTTTTCATTTAGCTGGGTTCTTGAACGAATTCCAATGAAATGAACATTTTTGATTTTGTTAATCAGTTCATCTTCAGTCAATGACGTTGTTAAGGTTTCGATATTGGTATAACCGTTGGCCTGCAAAGTTTCAAGGGTACTAGGATGTAGACCTTCAAGTAGTAGAATTTTAATTTTTTCTTTCGGGAGCGAGACTTTAGTCATGGAGCAAAACCTTAACACAAAATATAGGTATATTCAGACATCTAGACGTCTGTTAAACGGATGCCAACAATATAACAAATTAAAACGATACTGCACAGTGTTAATTGGTCATTGTTAACTCTTTATAACACCTTGTTCTGTACCCGTCAGAACAATATCTGCGCCGCGGTCAGCAAACAAGCCATTGGTCACAACACCAACGATGTTATTGAGCTTATTTTCTAATTCAACGGGGTTTAAAATTTCTAAGTTGTGCACGTCAATAATGATATTGCCATTATCGGTAATGACACCGTGTCTATATGCTGGATCACCGCCCAATTTAACAATTTCACGAGCAACATAAGAGCGTGCCATTGGAATAACTTCTACGGGAAGTGGAAAACGTCCGAGAATAGGAACGTGTTTGGTGTCGTCAATAATGCAGATAAAGGTTTTAGCGACAGCGGCAACAATTTTCTCTCTGGTTAGGGCTGCACCACCACCTTTAATCATATGCTTATGCTCTGTAATTTCGTCAGCGCCATCGACGTAGATATCTAGGTCGTCTACCGAATTCAAATCAAATACTTCAATCCCGAGTTTTTTTAATCTTTCAGTAGAGGCATCTGAACTTGAAACGGCTCCAGCAATATCATTCTTTTTGCTTGCGAGTGCATCAATGAAAAAATTAACTGTAGAGCCCGTTCCCACTCCAACAATGCTGCCGGATTTAACGAATTCAAGTGCAGCTTGGGCCGCTGCTTTTTTCTTTTGATTTTGGTCCATTTTCAATATCCTTGTGTTGGTATTACAATTATTGTTAGTAGAGGCGATAAAAAAACCGACCTTGATGGATTAAATTTAGTCTTAAATACATTCGAATACAAAGAGTTTACGAGAAAGAATAGAGTTTATTTGATGTGAGTATATAAGGCAGCCTAATATCCCAAGTTTCAGTAGGTAAGGTTGCGCTTTTCTGCAATTCGTGCGCGAGTCCGACAACGATAGGTTTGGATTTATCCCCCATTTTTTTTAATCTAGCTAAAGTCCGGTCGTAAAAACCGCCACCCATTCCGAGTCTATTTCCGCTTAAGTCAAAGGCGACTAAGGGAGTAAATATGATACTCAAATTTTCAACAGTACAAACTCGTTGAACATCTAATCTAGGTTCTAAAATACCAAAATGATTTTCACGCATTTTTGTATCGTGAGTGAATTCTTGAAACAGTAAATGGCCCTTGCTGAAAGGGTGTAAAATAGGCACAAACACGTCAACGTTCATTGACCATAAATAATCAATTAATGGCTGGGTGTTGACTTCACCATTAAAGGATAGATATAACGCGACGTTTTGAGCATCTTGGAATAGCGCATTTTTCTGATATTGTTTAACTAGCCCTTGAGCGGCTGTTGTTTGTTGCTCGTTCGACAGAGAGAGGCGTTTATCGCGAAACGCCTTGCGTAAGCTATGTCGTGTTTTAAATGCCATTATTAAACCAGTCCTTTACAGAGCGTATCGGTTAACAAATAAATCGGTTAGTCGAGGGTGGTCAACTGCTGTGGCGACATTGATGCTCGATGCTTCCAACCAATCTGGGCTCATAGTCGTTCCATAGGGTGCGAAGCTTGTTTGTCCTTGATTTAGGCTATCCGTAGAGACTCGCACATTACCTGACGTCATCTCAAATAACGTTGGGTCAACAATGTAGGCAATTGGAAATGCATCGTGAAAATAGCACTGTCTCGTTTCTTTGCCTTGTGAGTAGAAATCCATGTAGAACTTGGCCGCTTTTTCTATAAAACCACCTAGCTTAGGGTTTTTTTGCGCTAAAATGTTAGTGAAGTTTGGTGCAAAAGGGAGATCGTATGTAACGTCTAAACCAAACATGTTAAGTGTCCAGTCAGCTGCTAAAACGATTTCAGCAGCATACGCATCATTCCAAATGTTAGCTTCAGCTACTGGGGTCACATTACCCGGCACAAAAGCGGCTCCACCCATAATATTGACTGCTTTTACTAACTTAGGTAATTCTGGCTCTAGGCGCAATGCTAGCGCCAAGTTACCTAAAGGACCGACAGCAACAATAGTGATTTCACCGGGATATTTACGTGCCATTTCAACGATAAATTCAGCAGAACTACGAGGGTCGACTTTACCTACCGGGGCAGGATGGTTAATGTTACCGAAGCCATCGTCGCCATGCACAAAATGAGCATACTTTGATTCAGGACCAACCCAAGGCATAGCAACACCGGTGCACACTGGAATATCTACTTCAGCAAGCTCACAAAGGCTGAGTGCGTTCTTTGCTGCCATTACTGCTGGCACGTTGCCAAAAACGGTCGTTAACCCTAATACGTCGATGTCGGGTGATTGAAATGCAAAAAATATAGCCATTGCATCATCGATACCAGGATCCGTGTCTAATATGATTTTGTGTTTCATGGTTGTCTCTATTCTCATTTTATGCACATTTGCTTAAACAAAACATGCTCTTTTTATTATTTTCACTGCCACTCAATTCAATTAGTAATGAAGTCGTACTATTGTGCTTTTAAAAATGCAGTCACTTCGTCAACGCTTGGTATTGAAGTTGCTGCACCTGATTTCATTACTGCTAATGCTGATGCAGCACACGCATATTTTAACGCATCTACAATAGCCATATTTGACTGGTATGCTGCTAAGAAAAATCCAATGTAGGTGTCGCCTGCGGCGGTCGTATCTAGGGCTTTAACGCTAAATGCAGGGCAAAACTCTTGAGTATTACCTTCGACAAACCAAACACCGGCTTTGCCTAATGTTAAGAGAATTTTAGTCTTCGGGTAATCAGATTGAAGTGAACGCTTGATTGCTTCAACATCACTTTCACCGGTGAGTTGCTCTGCTTCCACTTCATTTACTACTAACAGCGTTAGCTTATTAAGTGCAAGCTGTTTTACCGATTCGGTCATGGGTGCAGGGTTAAACGCGATATTTAAATTGCGTCTGTGCGCTTCTTGTATGACCGTATCGATGCCATTGGTTTCGTTTTGCAACAACACCCAATCTTGTGGTTTTGCTGCGGCTAAAGCGCTGGCAATGTGGTCGTTGCTAATTGCTTGATTTGCGCCACCAAAAAGAATAATACTGTTTTCTGCTTCAGGTGTAACCTGAATGATCGCATGGCCTGAGGCAACGTCACTCAATTCACGAATGAAGTCACAATTTACCCCCGCTTCTTTCATTTGGTCGATAAAACTACTGTCAGAGGCACCGATGGCACCGACATGAAACACTTGATTGCCCGCTTTAGCTAACGCGACAGATTGGTTTGCTCCCTTGCCACCTAAAATGGATTGGTAACTGTTTGAGGAGAGGGTTTCGCCAGGTTGGACGAAATGGGGAACCGAATACACGTGGTCAATGTTAATTGACCCAAAGTTAAAAACCGCCATGGTTATGCCTTGTAGAATCAAGTGTTGTAAATGTAATGGTGCTTCCCAAAATGTCGCCGTACATTTTTCGTCGTGTGCCGATTAGGACACAGTGGAGGTATCTACATTACCGCAGGTTTCTCGATACGGGTCGAGCTTACGCAATAGTAATAGTGTCAACTTCCGAAGTTTTTAGCATCGGCAAGGAACATGAAATATACTCGCAAACATTCCAGGAAACATTAAACCCTGCGAATTTCGCTAGGGATCTAGATTCTACATGAAATGAGTGCATGAATGAAGTGTTTCTCAGAACGTTTTTTTAGTTTGCTATTGTTTTTATGATGAGCGGTGAAAAGTCCAACGATGATTCCACTTTCCTTACCTATTTGTTAAGATACCTATATATCGAACAAAGGATGAATTAATGTCAATTACTTCTACAGATTATGAAACTTTTTCTGCCATGCTATCCCAAGAAAATATCATTGTTGATGCTGCTGAAGTTCAAGGTATCTTATGTGGCATGCTAGCCGGCGGTATGACTGCTGACGACCAGTCTTGGATTGAAGCGTTAAGTGATGTAGTTAATCAAGGCGATGGCTTTAATGGTAAAGTCAAATCTCAAATAGTGGGATTATTTAACGAAATTTGTCAGCAATATGTTGACCCTGACTTTACGCTGGCACTTTGCTTGCCTGATGATGCCTCACCGATTAACGATCGAGGTAGCGCGCTATTAAATTGGGTGCACGGCTTTTTGTTAGGCTTTGGTTTGCATCAAGCCGACTTAACAGGTTGCTCCGCTGATGTAAAAGAGGGATTAGAAGACTTCACTGAAATTGTGCGTATGGACGAAGAAATGAAGGCAGACGAAGAGTCTGAGCAAGCGTTGTTTGAAGTCATGGAATACGTTCGCATTACCGCTATGCTTTGCTTCCATGAACTAGGTAAATCACCGCTTGAACCAGAAACTAAGACCAATTCGGTACATTGAACGTAGTAGATAGTAAGTGAGGTTTTATATATCAAATAACGCAACAACCGCTGTGTTATTACTTACTTTAATGTGTATCAAAAAATGATACGTCAGTTGTTGATGTATCAACCAATGTCTTGAAATACCAAGTAAAGGGAACTCGCCTAAAAATGACAATATTACTGTCAGAATTTCAGCAACGCCGTGATCGCCTAGTAGCCCAATGCGAACCTAATAGCATTTGCATAATTGCAGCTAGTTCACTGGTAACAAGAAGCAATGATACTGAATATCCGTTTCGCCAAAATAGTGACTTTTGGTATTTAACTGGTTTCAATGAACCTAACGCTTTTTTGATTTTGTCGAATCGCATACTTTCAGATAACAGAGTCGTAGAATCGACTGTTGAAAATGAAACCGCTTCAATAATATTTGTTGAGCCAAGTGATGAACATGCTGAAATTTGGCATGGCAGACGTTTAGGGGTAAATAATGCGGCTAAAAAACTAGGTACAGATTTGGCCCTTGATGTTGATGACATTAATGAAGAATTAATCGATATTATTGATGGTCACAAACATATTTATTTTTCACTGGATGCTGAATCCAGAGTAGAATCTACTATCAGTGTCGCGCTTGCAGAATGCCGAAATGCACCCAAACAGAGTAAGGTAGCTCCTTCAATTGTGCATGATATTCAACCAATCTTACATGCAATGCGTTTAGTAAAGTCTGATGCTGAATTAAGTATAATGCAGCGGGCGGCAGATATCTCAGCAATGGCTCACGTTAGGGCCATGTTATTTAGCCAAACAGGAAAATTTGAATATCAGCTCGAAGCGGAAATTCACCATGAGTTTGCGATGCAAGGTGCGCGATACCCGGCTTATGGCACAATTGTGGGTAGTGGCGACAATGCTTGTATATTGCATTACACCGAAAATGCGGGACAGCTTACATCTGGTGATCTGGTCTTAATTGATGCAGGTTGCGAGCTTGAAGGCTACGCCGCTGATATTACGCGCACATTCCCTGTGAATGGAAAATTCAGTCCTGCGCAAAAGCAGTTATATCAATTGGTATTAGACTCACAAGCAGCGGCTTTAGAGAAACTCAAACCGGGTAATACTATTTCACAGGCGATGCAAGCTTGTGTTCGAGTCATTGTTGAAGGGCTAGTTAATCTGGGAGTGCTAAGCGGTCCGGTTGAGACCAATATACAACAAGAAACGTGGCGAAAATATTTTATGCATGGCTTGGGTCATTGGCTTGGCCTTGATGTGCATGACGTTGGTATCTACAAAATTAATGATACTGACCGTCCTCTGGAAATCGGCATGGTAATGACTGTTGAACCAGGGCTTTATATTCCAGTATCGGCAAGCGTTGATGACAAATTCAAAGGCATCGGCATACGCATTGAGGATGATATTGTGATTAGTGCAAGTGGGAATCACATTATGACAAGCAAAGCACCTAAAACAGTAAACGAAATTGAAACGTTAATGGCAAAGTAAATGGCCCAGAGCAGCCAATTCATTGGTGGGTAAGGCTTTATTCCCAGATTGCATAAATAGATTGGCTACTTTTGCCACAGGAGAGCGTTAAGTGAGTTTGGTAAATGTTGATATAGCTATCGTTGGAGCAGGTATTGCCGGACAAACACTGGCTTTGGCGCTGGCTCAACATGATTTTAGCGTGGCTATTATTGATGCCAACGACCTATCGCAAAATATCACTGACGAGTTTTCGCCGCGGGTCAGCGCTATTAGCAAAGCAAGTGAGCGCATTCTGAAGAATGTAGGTGCTTGGCAAAACATACAGCGAATGCAAGCTTATACCGATATGCAAGTTTGGGAAGACCAAGGTTTTGGCCATATTGCTTTTTCCGCTCAAGAAAATGAAATTGACAACTTAGGCCATATTATTGAAAATAATTGCCTTACTCAGGCACTGTTCGACACGGCTTCAAGCATTAAAAATATTCAATTATTTGGCGGACAAAAAATTTCAGCGATTAATCGTGGCAATGATCAGCAACTCATTAATCTTGAAAATGGTGACATAATAAGCGCGAAACTAATTGTAGGCGCAGATGGGGGAAACTCATTTGTGCGAAAAATAGCTGGCTTTGCCGTTACTTTTTGGGATTATGATCACATTGCAATCGTGGCTAATATTCAAACTGAGCTACCTCACCAACGCATTGCAAAACAAGCATTTACTGCAACTGGTCCTTTGGCTTTTTTGCCACTGTCAAAGCCGAATACGTGTTCGATTGTGTGGTCGCAAAATACCCTAGAAGCTGAACGGTTGTTGGGTTTATCTGACGACGAGTTTTGTAAATCATTGCAGGTGGCGCTCGACGGTCAGCTCGGGAAATGTGAATTACTAGGTCAACGTTTTAATTATTCTTTAAAAATGCAGTATGCCCAGCAGTGGGTAGATAATGGAATTGTGTTAGTTGGCGATGCAGCGCATACAATTCATCCTTTAGCGGGGCAGGGAGCCAACTTAGGTTTATTGGATGTGGCTGCCTTAGCACAAGAACTCAGCGCGCTAAAACTGGCAGGCAAAGCATTTAATACCAAAAAAGCGTTGCGTCCATATGAACGCTGGAGAAAATCGGAAGCGGCGAAAGTAGTGGCAACCATGGAGGGTTTTAAACGACTGTTCAATGGTAAAGACCCGGCACTAAAATTAGCGAGAAATTTAGGCTTAACCGTTGCTAACGCAATACCAACAATTAAGAAGTTCTTTATTCAACAAGCAATGGGTGATGCTGGCAAAATGCCAGAATTAGCTAAACATCGGGATGAGCAGCATCCTAGGATTAGGTAAATACCAGAATTAGTTAAACAGTAGAATCAGCGGAATGAAACAACACTTATTAGTATGACAGCGCTTTAGGTAAAGCAAAACTAGCACGCGCCTTCTGGAACACGCGTGCTTAGTAAAATTGGCAAAGGCACAGATACTTATTTTTTAGCTTTCTCAACCATTTTTCTAACGTCACTTAATAGCGCTTTTGCGTCATACACAATGCCATCTTTTATAGTGTAATCAATACCACCTGTGCGCGTTGGTTGGTTGTTTTCATCAAGCTGATAGTGGCCTGTGCCATACAACACTTTAAAATTGCGTAATGGATTTTCTTTGATAATGACCATGTCGGCTAATTTACCAATGCTAATTGAGCCAATCTCGTCGTCCATGCCCAGTGCTTGGGCACCATTTAAGGTAGCTGCTTGAATTACTTCATAAGGATTGAAACCCGCTTCGCGCAATAGTTCTAACTCGCTGATATAGCCAAAGCCATAAATTTTATAGATATAACCCGAGTCAGAACCGGTGGTTATTCTGCCACCATGATTTTTATAGTCATTTAAAAACTGCATCCATAATCTAAAGTTTTCCTTCCATGAAATCTCTTCATCAGTTGTCCAATCAAACCAATATGAACCATGTGCATAACGACTTGGTGTAAAAAAGTCCCACAATGTAGGCAGGGTATATTCCTCATGCCAGTCGGCATTGC
>JAWUVZ010000079.1:0-14865 GCA_034112105.1 Glaciecola sp.
TACAACTGACGTAACAGGTGCTGTAGAGCTTCCTGAAGGCGTAGAGATGGTTATGCCTGGCGACAACTTGAAATTTGTTGTTGAACTGATTGCTCCAATCGCGATGGACGAAGGTTTACGCTTCGCAATCCGTGAAGGTGGCCGTACAGTAGGTGCTGGTGTAGTATCGAAGGTTATTGCATAATAACGCAGTAAATGAATAATAAAGGCGCTCATTGAGCGCCTTTTTTTTGCTTGAAATAACATGATATCAAGACGTACTACGCTCCTCCCTTTAAATGTATTACGCAGATGCATCGGGGCGGGTTAAGCCTGAACAGACCCCATTCGCGGTCGCAGCAAGGAGGTTAATTGACTTCCGTTTGAGACTTTTTTATGCAACTAGCAAGTTACTTAAAAAGGAATCTGTATACAGATTGGAAGCTATGAAAACCCAGCAGCGATAGAAGATGCTGCACCCTAATGCTATTTTGATGCTTGTAAACTTTTAAGAGTCTACCGAAATTAAAAGTGAAATAGACTAAAAAGGGTTATGTGTTTTGTCGGGTAACCTATAGACTTGCAATATTGTTTCAACGTATATAAAGAGCGTTTCGGTTTTGATCACAATAATTAAGAATGCTGACGTGTATGCACCAGAACATTTGGGCTTACAGCATATTCTTATTGCAGAAAATAAAATAGTTTATGTGGGCGATACTTTGCCTGAACTTAATCTTCAGCATAATGTTATTGATGCTGAAGGCTGTATTGTAATGCCTGGCTTTATTGATGGTCATACCCACATTACGGGTGGTGGCGGAGAAGCTGGGTTTTCTACTAGAGTACCTCCCGTGCCACTAAGCAAGTTTACGAGAGCGGGAGTCACTACTGCCGTTGGTTTGCTTGGTACCGATGATTTAACACGCAGCACTGAATCGTTGGTAGCCCAAGTTTACGCGCTAAGAGAAGAAGGTTTTTCAGCTTATTGCTACACAGGTGGTTATCATTTACCGGCTACAACCTTAACGGGTTCGGTGAAATCGGACATTGTTTTCATTGAACCGATTATAGGTGTAGGTGAGTTAGCTATTAGCGATCATCGTTCAAGTCAGCCAACATTAAATGAGCTATTGAAAGTAGCATCAGAAGCTCATGTGGCGCGTTTGATGACAGGTAAAGCAGGCATGTTGCATTTGCATTTAGGCGATGGTGAAAGAGGTTTAAGTTTGGTCAGGCAGGCTTTAGAGACAGCTGAAATTCCACCTAGAACTTATAACCCAACACATATTAATCGTCAGCGCTTCTTATTCGAGGAAGCCTGCGAGCTAGCGAAGCGAGGTTGTTGGGTTGATGTTACTGCGTTTGAAACTGGCGATGTTGGTTTTGAACCTGGTGAGGCATTGTTACGCTATATGCAACAAGATTTACCACAAGATAAATTGACTATTAGTTCGGATGGTGGAGGATGCTTACCGGATTTCCATGCTGATGGTAGTTTGAAAAAAATGGACTTCGCGGAGTCACAATCGATGACGGATATTTTCTACCAGCTGGTTGATGATGGCCAAGCGGTTGATAAGTTTTTGCCCTTTTTTACAAAGAACATTGCGCAATTGATGAATTTTCATCATAAAGGTCGCATACAAAAGGGTGTTGATGCCGATATCATCATATTGAATAAGCAGAATCGGATTGAGCATGTTATGGCGATGGGTCATTGGCATGTTAAACATAAACAACAAGTCAAAAAAGGCACTTTCGAGTAAATATTATGCCCTCTCCAACTATAGATGGCACCCAAAGAGGATATGTAATTCCGATTGGTGGTGCAGAAGAAAAATTAGATAACCCCGAAATTTTGGCAAGATTTGTCGAACTTAGCGGTGGTAAAGATGCTGTCATTACCGTTATTCCAACGGCGTCACGGCTTGACGATACCGGTCCACGATATCAGAAAATTTTTGAAGAAATAGGTGTTAAAAAAACTTTTTCTTTGCCAATAACTGAGCGTTCTGATGCGCAAAACCCTGAATACGTAAAAACCTTGGAGAAAAGTACCGGTATATTTGTCACTGGTGGTAATCAACTTAGGCTATCTACTATTTTAGGCGGTACACCTATTGCGAAAACAATTCGTCAGCTAAATGCCCAGGGTGTTAACTATGCTGGTACTTCTGCTGGTGCTGCGATTGTTTCGCAACACATGATAACGGGTGGTAGCACCGGTACGGTGCCTACTGAAGACGGTGTCAATTTAGCACCGGGTATGGGATTAATTAATACCATCGTTGTTGATCAGCACTTCAACGAACGTAATCGACTTGCGCGTTTGCTTTCAGCCGTTAGCTACAATCCGTTTTTGATTGGCGTTGGACTAGATGAAGACACGGCTGCATTTATTGACCATAACAATATATTTACGGTTGTCGGGAGTGGCGCGATTACGGTTGTTGATCCAAGCGATATTGAGTATTCGTCCATGGCTGAGGCTCGCACAGGAGATGCCCTAACGTTGCTAAATGTTAAATTACACATTTTAGCGGGCGGTGCTCGGTTTGATATTTCAAATCGAAAAGCGTATGTAAGTTAATCGCAGTCACCATCTTCTCATTCTTTTAAAGGTGAGAACAAAATAAAAATACTTCAAAAGGTAGCGTAAGCTACCTTTTTTATGTACTTTAGATTAATAATAATAACACGTTAATTGACCCGTTCATGTCTATAGATTATTAAAATAATGCAAGAAGTTCAATTGCTGGACTCATTGCTTTTTCATAGCTGTCGTTAATTAATAAAAAAGTCGTACTAAGGGATCTGTAACCATGAAAATTCTAAGTAAAAACGTTTACGTCGGCCCAAATGTCTATGCCAATTTCCCTGTCATTTGCTATCAAATTGATATTGGTGAATTAGAAAATTGGCCTTCAGTTAAATTAGGTGAAGACTTTATTAATGGTCTTGTAGCGGCGTTACCCTCGTTACAAAAACACGGTTGTTCTTATGGTGAAGATGGTGGTTTTTTAAGACGATTAGTTGAAGATGAAGGAACCTGGATTGGTCATATTTGGGAACATGTTGCGATAGAACTGCAAAACTTAGCTGGGTCCTCAGTCTCCTTCGGGCGCACAAGAAGTTTGAAAGATAAAGGCTGTTACTATGTTGTTTATCAATATCAGCAAAGAGATGTTGGTTTAGAAGCTGGAGCATTGGGTTTAAAATTGTTAACTCATTTGATGCCGGCATCAATACAAGCTTCGATTACCGCTAACATTGAGCCAGATTTTAATTTTGCAGAAGAGGTAAATGACTTTATTAAAATGGCACAGCGCAAGGAGTTTGGTCCGAGTACAGCCTCTCTAGTCGCCGCTGCCGAAGAGCGAGATATACCTTGGTTACGCTTGAATAATTATAGCTTAGTGCAATTTGGTCAGGGTAAGTATCAACAGCGAATTCAAGCGACGATTACGAGTGAAACAAAACACATCGCAGTGGAGATTTCATGTGACAAAGAAGATACCCATAACCTATTGAACGATTTGGGCTTACCAGTACCACAACAAATGATGATTTATAGTGCCAGGCAAGCGGTAAAAGCTGCTCAGCGTATTGGCTTTCCGGTTGTATTAAAACCACTGAATGCTAACCATGGTCGTGGCGTTAGTATTAACTTAATGACAGATGATGACGTTATAACTGCTTTTGCTGAAGCACAAAAACACGGCACAAGTAGAGCTGTGTTGGTCGAAAGTTTTATTACTGGCTATGATCATAGAATGTTAGTGGTTAATAATGAGTTAGTTGCCGTAGCAAAGCGAGTCCCCGGTCATGTTATTGGTGACGGTATTCATACGATTGAACAATTAGTTGATATTGTGAACAAAGACCCTCGTCGTGGAGTTGGGCATGAAAAAGTACTCACTAGACTTGAGCTAGATAATCAAGCAGCTCGCCTTATGGAAGAAGCCGATTATAATAAAAGCACGGTACTTGAAAAAGATCACACATTCTATCTTCGTTCGACTGCAAACTTGTCAACCGGCGGCACTGCAATAGACGTTACCGATATTGTACACCCGGATAATAGAGAAATGGCTGTACGAGCTATTCGCGCTATTGGTCTTGATATTGGTGGCGTAGATTTTTTAACTGATGACATAAGTAAGTCATATAAAGAAATTGGCGGTGGTATTTGCGAATGCAATGCCGCGCCAGGTTTCAGAATGCACGTTGCACCCAGTGAAGGTAAGCCAAGGGACGTCGCGGGTAAAGTAATGGATATGCTGTTTCCTGCTGGCGCTAATGCAAGAATTCCTGTTGCAGCGATTACCGGTACCAATGGTAAAACCACCACTTCTAGAATGTTAGCAAGCATCATGAAAAGCGCAGGATTCACTACCGGTATGACTTCAACCGATGGTGTCTACATAGATGGGCATCTTACTGTAAAAGGCGATATGACTGGCCCGACAGCGGCACAAATCGTATTACGCGACCCCAGTGTCGATTTTGCCATTATGGAAACGGCTCGTGGCGGTATAGTCAAACGCGGATTGGGTTACAGCACATGTAATGTTGGCGCTTGTTTAAATATTTCAGCTGACCATTTGGGTCAACGAGGAATTGATACCTTAGACCAACTAGCTCAAATTAAGCGGGTTGTAGTTGAAGTAGCACAAGACTGTGTTGTACTTAACGCTGATGACATTCATTGCTTGCAGATGGCTGAGTTTTGCCAAGCTAAACAAATCTGTTATGTCACCACAGATTCAGGTCATGGATTGGTGCGAGAGCATATTCGACAGGGCGGTATGGCGTTCGTATTAGAAAAAGGCATTAACGGTGACATGATTACAATTTATGATAAAGGGGCTCATATTCCTTTGTTATGGACGCATTTGATACCCGCAACGATTGAAGGTAAAGCAATGCACAATGTGCAAAATGCTATGTTCGCTACGGCAATGGCATATAGCTTTGATACGTCTTTAGAAAATATTCGCCAAGGTTTAAGAATATTTAATACCTCATTCTATCAAGCTCCTGGTCGACTCAATATTTTCGATGAACATCCATTTAAAGTCATTTTAGATTACGCGCATAACCCCGCTGCAATTAAAACTATTACTGATTTGGCTGGGCGTTTAGACGTAAAGGGTAAGCGCAGACTTGTGATCGCTATGCCAGGCGATAGACGAGATGAAGATATTATAGAAGCGGCTAAAATTGTAGCTTCTACTTTTGATAGTTTTGTGTGTAAAGCCGATGATGATCGTCGGGGCCGTGGGCACGATGAAGTGCCAATGTTACTCAAGCAAACGTTAGAAACTAACGGTGTTGACGCTAAAGATATTCAGGTAATACCAAGCGAAACCGATGCCGTTGAGGCGGCCCTAGAAAGCTGTGCACCGGGTGATTTAGTCATTATCTTAGGGGATAACATTACTCGCTGCTGGAAACAGATAGTGCATTTTAATAATGTATCTGAGCACCCTGTAAATGAGGAAGATAAACCATCAAGTGACTTCCCTGAAAAACTATATGAACCTATTGAGCATAAATTTGAACTTCAAGAAGGCACACGAATTGTACAAGATGAGCGCGGTGTTCATATTGTTGTTGATAGAGAAGAAGATTCTGATTAAATTATGCATAAATAAAGTAATGAGTGGTGATATTTATGACTTTTGAACTTGACGAGGTGAGAAGGTTAACAGGTCCCAATTTATTGTCAGACGAACCCGGTGCGATCATTGACGTGTTTTTTAGTGGTGTAGAATCTCAAGCCGTCATTGATTGCTGGCGAAAGCATCTTTATCACTGCCAAGTTACCTTGGGCTGTGAATATGCGTGGCCATCAAATTGTTACGAGCGGCGCTATAAAGGTGGCGCAAGTATGTCGATTTCTGCGCCAATGGATTTACTGTATAGTGCATGCGACCTCATCGAGCTGGCTTGGGACTTGTGTGTTGCCGAATTATCAGTCGGTAGCGAGCTGGCATCCATCGTTTATATGTTGCCTCGTTTGGCGGCATTGAAAGCAACGATTGTTGACGAGAGACAACCAAAATTACTTGAATTTATGCAGCAAGCTCAAATTAACAATGTTGTTTGTTTAGTCGACGATGATGAAATTAGCTTAGGTATGGGCGCCAAGTCTGAGACATGGCCTATCGATAAATTTCCAGATCCTAAAAGTGTTAATTGGCGGCAATATTTCACTATTCCACTAGCACTAGTGACAGGTACTAACGGCAAGTCGACAAGCGTTCGTTTGGCCGCTGAAATTGCAAAAGCAGCATCATTAAATGCAGGTGTAACCTCGACTGACTTTATTAAAGTGGGTGACACTATTATTGATGATGGAGATTATTCAGGTCCGGGTGGAGCTAGGCTTCTTCTCAGAGATAAGCGCACTGAAATTGCATTTTTGGAGGTTGCCCGAGGTGGTTTATTAAGACGAGGTTTACCGGTTCAAACTGCAAACGTGGCTTTAGTAACGAATGTAGCTGGTGATCATTTAGGACAATACGGGATCAATACGGTTGAGGAAATAGCTTCAGTTAAAAGTATGGTTTCAAAAGCGATCCAAAAAGGTACTGACTTTAGCAAAGGTACGCTTGTATTGAATGCAGATGACGCGTTGTTAGTGACAGAATCTAAAAACCTTAATGTTCCTATTTGTTGGTTTAGCGAAAATGAAAATAATCCGCTAATCGTAACAGCATTGAGTCAGAGCCATCCTTGCGTTTTTGTTCGCAATAATAAGCTTATATACAGCCATATTGAGCAAGAAATTATCGCTACCATTACCGATATTCCGATGACTGTGAATGGCACAGCCAAACATAATATACAAAACGCGTTAGGTGTTATTGGACTAACCAAGGCGTTGGGCATCAGCAGTGATGCTGTTCTATCGGGGCTAATTAATTTTGGCAGTGATGCAACCGATAATCCTGGACGGGGCAATATATATGAAGTTAATGGCGTAACCGTTATTGTTGATTTTGCGCATAACAGCCATAGCATGCAAGCGTTGGTAAACATGGCGTCAAATATGCCGGCCAAAGCTAAGCACGTGATGTTTAGCCATGCTGGTGATCGTTCTGATAAAGATATCCTTGATGTTGCTAACGCGGTAAGTAAATTACAGCCTAGTACTTATGTTTTAGCTGAGATTAATCGATACCTTAGAGGGCGAGAGCCGAATGAAATCTCTCTTTTAGTTAAACACCATTTGCTTGCAACAGGCATTGGGGAAAAGGATATTATCCTCACTAGCAACCCTATAGATGGAACTAAGAAAATAATGGCTCGAGCCGTTAGTGGCGATCTAGTCTTGTTATTCGTATTAGATGAAAGAGATAAAGTGCAGGCTTTACTGACAGATAAATACAATTTATATACAGGATAATGCGACACCTGCGCCGTTTTCATGAATACCATCGCCATTTTTGTCCCGGCTGAGTTTTATCTTTCCCTGTAAACTCACCGTTAGTAATCTTGCGTATTTTGCTTCTTTAGAGCTAGGGCAAATAAGTACGCTCGCAGGGCTCGCTGTAATTCCACTCTCATAAAATTTGAGGGTTCTGTTTCGACTGTAAATTTGATTGCTGTTATTACTTTTTGGCATACTCATCAGCATGGGCTCGTCAGGGTCCCTCTCATTATTGTGATTAGCGTCAATGAATACAATTTTAGGAGCATTCCAGTCATCATTGCAAAGACTGTAATCGCTAGTGGGACATAATACCGCCAGTTGCTCTTGCTCGATTGCTTTAAAGCGGGCGAAGCGAATAAGGCCATTTAACTGATTAGTTTCAGACGTAATTCTAGATTTTGTGAGAATAGACAAGAAACTAGGTACGCCAAGTGTCCCCAATATTGCTAAAATACCAACCACAACCATCAATTCTATGAGAGTTGTGCCTTTTAACCGTGATTGTAGTGTTATTTGTTGAGTGTTTTTAGGTTCTCGATTGCGCATATGTTGGCATTCCCTTGCCTGTATTTTTATTCTCTCAATAGTAATTTGTTAAAGATAAATAGCTACTGAACCAAGTAACCGTTTTTGCTATTATCTTTGCATACCAGATAGTTAATCAACATAGTCGTTTGTATAACGCTTGCACCTCATTTAGGAACACATTCACTTGCTCCCCATACAGGAAATATTACCCGCACTCGCCCTGCAGCTAAAAGAGGGTAATGCTATTGTTGTTGCGCCACCGGGCGCTGGAAAGTCAACATCACTGCCATTGTTTCTATTACAACAACCGACTTTCCAACAGAGTAAAATTATTATGTTGCAACCGCGTCGGATAGCGGCGCGCAACATTGCCTATTATCTGTCTGAACAGTTGGGCGAAAAAGTGGGTAAAACTGTTGGCTACAGGGTCCGAGGTGAAAACCAAACAAGCACTAATACGCGCTTAGAAATTGTTACTGAAGGCATTCTGACGCGCATGTTGCAAGCGACACCAGAATTGCCTGGCGTTGGTCTCATTATTTTCGATGAGTTTCATGAACGCAGTATTCATGCTGATTTCTCGTTAGCGTTAAGCCTTGAGGTACAGCAAGCCTTGCGTGACGATCTGCGAATATTAGTTATGTCAGCCACATTAAATGCACAAGCAATTAGTAAAATAATGCCTGATGCAAAGCTACTGGAATCTAAAGGTAGAAGTTACCCTGTTGATATTAAGTACGTTGCTACAAGCACAAAAATTCCGGTGGTTGATAGGGTATGTGAACTAATTATTCAAACATTCGAAAGCTATGGCAAAGACTTCTTAGTTTTTTTACCCGGCGCATATGAAATTAGGAAAGCGGCTGAAATTCTGTCGCGAAAAGTCGACGATTGCATTGTTTTACCACTTTTTTCAGACCTTAATAAAGAACATCAGCAAGAAGCGTTAATGCCCAATAAAGAGGGTAAAAGGAAAATAGTTTTAGCCACCAACATTGCGGAAACAAGCTTAACCATTGAAGGAATTGAAGTGGTTATTGATAGTGGTATTGAAAAAAAGGCTGTATTTGATTTACGCCGTGGCATTACTCAACTTACAACTCAAAAAATATCACAAGCTTCGGCAACCCAGAGAGCCGGCAGAGCAGGGCGAGTGATGGCGGGTACTTGTTATCGTTTATGGTCAAAAGAATTACATGGTCGGCTTGCGCAACAATCTACGCCTGAGATACTACAATCTGATGTTTCAGATTTAGTATTAGAAGCAGCTATTTGGGGGGCACCAATGGCTGATTTAGCGCTTATTGATCAACCTTATCCGGCCCAATTGTCGCAAGGCGAAGAAAAGTTAATGAGTCTTGGTATTATTGAACAAAGCAATAAAATGACCGAATTTGGTCGCCAAGTTCATGCCTTGGGTGGCAACGCAAACATTGCTATTATGTTATTGAAGAGTGCCCAATTGAGTCGCGCTCATACGAGTTTAGCCTGCGCTGTGGCCGGGTTACTTGAAAGTAAAGATCCATTACCTCAGGCACAAACAGTTGAAGTGACTCCTCGGTTACTATTTTTGCTAGAAAATAAGCAACACAAGATTTGGTTGCTTATTAAGCAGTGGCATCGTAAACAGAACATTCAATTAATAGAATGGCCGCTACAGGACCTCGCTATTATTATCGCTTTTGGTTTCCCTCAATGGATAGCCAAGCATCGGTCAGAAGAACGTTTTAGCCTGGCTAATGGTAGTGGCGCAACTCTCAGTATTAATGATGACCTATTGCGCCAGTCAGGGGCGCAATCGTTGTCGACAAAAAACCAACGTTGGTTAGCTATTGGGCATATGCAGTTGACGGATAAGCAAATGGATAGCGCGCTTATTCGATATGCTGAACCGATATCATTCAAAAATCTACAAGCGCACTTTTCGCAATTTTTTGATACCAAAGAAATAGTGCAATGGGATGAAGAGAAGCAGCGAATTACCGCATCTGAATCACAATTTTTTAGTCGTATTTCATTTTCAAAAAAAACACTTCCTAAACCATCATCTGCCTCTCTCATCGAAGTTTGGAAACAGCAAATACAGAAGAAAGGAATAGAGGCGTTACCTTTGGATGCCCGTTCACT
This sequence comes from Glaciecola sp., assembly GCA_034112105.1. GTDB lineage: Bacteria > Pseudomonadota > Gammaproteobacteria > Enterobacterales > Alteromonadaceae > Glaciecola. The sequence continues at coordinate 10,079 of JAWUVZ010000079.1, forward strand.
GCAATTAATTAAAAGAGTCGGTTTGCTGAATAACACAATAAACACACAGGAACAAAGCAATACATTTCCTGATTTTTCAGAAGTGGGATTGTTAGAAACGATTGACCAATGGCTACTGCCATTTTTGACTGAAAAAAGCACGTGGCAGGCACTTTCAAATCTGCCTTTTTATCAGTTGTTGAGTCAAAAAATGGATTATAAACAACTCAAGCAACTTGATTCATTATTACCAGAAGGGATAGTAATCCCTACAGGGAGAAAAGCTGGAATTAATTATAACGAAGAGGGTAAGGCGTTCTTGTCAGTCAGAATGCAGGAACTCTATGGTATGCAACAGCATCCGACACTACTAAACGGAAAACTACCGATCACATGTGAATTGCTTTCACCAGCGCAGAGACCCTTGCAAACAACCGACGATCTCATCGGCTTTTGGCAAGGAAGTTATAGGCAAATACAGAAGGAAATGAAAGGCCGCTATCCTCGACATTTTTGGCCAGATGATCCTGCAAACGCTCCAGCCACTGCTACTATCAAAAAGCGTATGCCGAAATAAGAAGTTAAACGACTATCGTTTGCCCAATAACAAAGGCATAGATTGCGTAGAAGTGACAAGCTGCGCCTAACAGCACAAATAAGTGCCATATAGCATGTGTATATTGCTTATTTTTTGCCATATAGAATGGAATACCCAAGCTATATGCCAAACCACCTAAAAACAAAAATATAAAGCCTGTTAAAGGGACCGCATTATAAATTGGTACAATAATCAGCAAAGCTAACCAACCCATGACGGCATAAGTTGTTACTGCTAGTCTTGGAAATTTATCTTTAAATACAGCTTTAAAACCAACCCCAAATAACGCCACTGCCCATATGGTAATAATACTAACAGTAGATATCCAGCCATCAATGGCGACTAATAAAAAAGGTGAATAAGTACCGGCAATCAACAAATAAATAGCAATGTGGTCGGCGCGTTTGAGAATGGGCTTTAACGCAGGATTACTTACTGAGTGATATAAAGTAGAGGCGCCAAACAGAAGCACCATTGAACTACCAAAAACGATGGATGATATAACTTCGATGAAGCCGTTACTTTTAAGCGATAGCGCACCCAAACCAATGACTGCGAATGCGAACCCAAGAAAATGAGTAAGCGCATTTAAGCGTTCTTCTAGCTGACTATATTGATGTATTTGAGGAGTTGCAGTTTGCTTCACGGTAACAACTTATTTGAGTATTAATTAAATTTCAGCTTACAATTGTACGCTGAAATTATTACTTTGAAAAGGAAGTAAATAATGTACTTTTGTGTGAGGTATTCAAGCCTGCAAACCCCAACCATGTCTTTCTGTATGTAATAAGTTCATAGCAACAGGCTGCGTCTCATTGATCTATTCTTTAATCGAAAATAGGATTGAATCTGACACCATTACACCCTCACACCCTCACTTCGTCAATCAAGCATTGCATCTATGCTCATATCGCGAGGCTAGTAGACTTTGATATGCTGTTAAAGTGGTCATCGCAATATCATAGTTATCGCTTTCAATAATTGTGTATATATCAAAAGACATCAATACATATTTTTTACTTTATGCTTGGGAGAGTACTGGATTACGTCAACAAATATTAGACGATAAAAGTGGTAATTATGCGGGGCAAATTGCTGTTGCTGAGAAAAATGGACCTTTTTGCTAACTTTTTTTTAAATCAGTCTGATAAAATAATATGAGAAACCTCAATGAAAACAGTAGACAAAGGATATGAGAAAGTGAATCGAAGTGATGGAATTAACGTAATAACGTTTTCAATTGCCTCTGTTGGCATTCACTCCCTGGCCGCTTGCCTTTTAGTATACTCGACTTGGGGGCTAATAGACGATTTTTATGTTTACATTTGGAGTGCGGGTGTCACTACTGTCTTATTATGCAGCTTACTGGGACTCTTGATATTCAAAAGGAAAAATTCGGTACACGCACCAAATGTTAAAAAGTGGGAAACTACCTATGCGTATTTTGCTGTCGTCATAAGTGGTACTTTGTCTGTAGGGTATTGTTATGGACTCATTGTCGGGGGTGCGGCTTTAGCAGCAACTTTAGCTTTTCTGTTGGCTTTGCATATCTCATGTCTTACCGCCTCTTTAGTGCGTTCTAAAAAAATATTTATGACATCGTTACTCAGTCTTTCGATTCCTTTTATTGCGACCTTACTTAGCCTAGATAACTCAAATATGGTGATGCTTGGGACAAGCCTTGCCATATTCGTAATTGTGTTAATCCTGATTAACTTGTCAATTAATCGCGCTATCTTGTCAGGTGTTGAAATGACTGAAAAATATGAAGGCGAAGTTAAGCTCTTACAAAAATACAAAAACTCACTTTGTGAGACGACCTTTGAAGACACATTAACAGGACTGTTTAATCGTCGTTTTTTTGATTTCATGATTAGTGAAGAAATCAGACGGGCCAAACGAGCACAAACTAATCTGAGCATCGTTATTATTGAAATTGATTGTTTCCCTGAATATGTAGAACACTACGGGGTAGCGCAAGGCGATCAATGTATCGCTTCAATAGCTGAAATATTGGACAAAGCGGCGTCTCGTGGCGGTGAATTTATCACCCGATTCGAAGGTGCTCAGTTTGCATTAATAGCACCCAATGTACAAACAAATGAGGCCATTAAGTTCATAGCAAAAATGATAAATTTAGTGAGCAACGCTAATCTTGAACATCATTGTACGTTAGCAGAGAATTTGCAGCAGGTTTCAATTAGTGCCGGTATTACTGAGTTTAAGGCCGGCGATATTATAGACGTAATCGACATAACCGAACAAGCTCAATGTGCGCTAAAGACTGCACGGCAACTTGGCTATAATAATGCTCATGTTTTTTTGCGAAATGGAGTTAACATCGAAGAGAAAAGTATTGAGTCGATAAAAACCAGTGCAACTCTCCACGATTTTAAACCAGCACAAGCACGATAAAAATATCCATGACAAAGGAAAGGAAGTCTTCTATGTTCAATACGTCAGTTCGAGATACGTTGTCGCAATCCTTAGAGACGACCATAAATCGATTTTCGACACTCAATAAAGCGTTCGAACCTATTGAGTCGTTGTTGCTATGTGCATTTGATGCCCAACGTATAGCGATATTTCAACGACGTTCTTATCAACGAGATTTGGTTTCACGATATAAATCTGGCTCTGAATTACGCGAAATTAAAGTGGCTATAACTCCTCAATCTATTGCCGGATATGTCTCCATGGCACAGCAAGGAGTTATTGTTAACAATCCGTATGATGAAATGGCAGTCAAGCAGATTCATTTTAAATTAAAATTTGAACAAAAGTACGATCGTTTAGGTCAATTTAGGACAAATAACATTTTAAGCGTTCCAATCAAATGCAACGGTACTTTGTTAGGCGTGCTAGAAATATTAAATACTGGTGAAAATGGTTTTGACAATAGCGATCTAACACTAGCTCAGCAAGCTGCTGATATTTTGGGTAGGGCATTTAGATATGAGTTAGGCGGAACAGCTCATCCATTTGAGTACTTGATCCACACGGACATCGTTGACGCCAAGGTAATTAGTAGTTTTCCCAGTAATACGAGCGTTGAACAAATGAGTAACTTGTTACAGAGCAAGCACAAGATATCTGAACAACAAATTGGTGAGGCCTTATCTATCCATTACCAAGTACCTTTTATTAATTACTTACCAAACAAATACAAATTGTCTCAAAGCAGTGTGCAACGGAATGTTACCTACTTTAAACTTAATCAAGTGGTTGTACTTACTGATGAGCTTAAACGTTTAATTGTGCTTATGTTTGACCCGACCAATATTGCGCTGCTAATGGAAATTGAAAGCGGCTTAGGCACAGAGAATTATCAGTTGGCATTTGGCATGCCTAAACAAATATTTGGCTATTTAGATGAAAAAAATGCGTATTCAAAGAGCCATAAATTCAATCAAATAATAGGTGAAATAGACACTGCTACGAAAGAATATAAGCCGGATCAAGATGCCTCACTTGAAGATGAGCCAGCCATTGTGCGTCTGGTGTCAAATATTTTGTTCGAAGCTAAAACCATGGGCGCCTCTGATATTCATATTGATCCTGAATTTCAGCATAAAACGCTTGTCAGAATGAGGGTGGATGGGATCGTAAAAGATATTAATCAACTACCTGAATCTCACCATAAGGCGGTAGTTGCTCGAATTAAGATAATGTCAGGGCTCGATATTTCTGAAAAACGCATACCACAAGACGGTAAGTTAATGTTTAATATTGGGGAGGAGACTGTAGAGGTGCGCGTAGCGACTATTCCTACGGTTGTGGGCGAAGGGATCGTTATGCGTATTCTGCCCAACGGAAAAGCAATGCCCCTTGATAATATAAATTTATCACCAAGAAATTTACAAATGGTGAAGTCATTGGTTACTATGCCACATGGCATGTTATTGGTTGTAGGGCCTACGGGCAGTGGGAAAACAACAACATTACATGCTATTTTAGGTTTTTTAAACACGCCGGATAAAAAAATATGGACCGCCGAAGACCCCGTAGAAATCACCCAATACCGATTACAACAAGTGCAAGTAAACAGGAAGGTTGGATTTACTTTTGAAAAAGCGCTGCGTGCATTTTTGAGAGCCGACCCAGACATCATTCTTATAGGTGAAATGCGTGACAGAGAAACAGCCAGTGCTGGTATTGAAGCGTCGCTGACGGGACATTTTGTGCTATCTACTCTGCATACAAACTCAGC
>JAWUVZ010000080.1:0-9941 GCA_034112105.1 Glaciecola sp.
AACGCATTAACATTCCAAATGATGTTGCACCAAACAACAACTGGGGTGGCGTTTTCTATGAAACTTCTCCGTTTGGTATTAACGGTGGTTTCTACTATTTACAAGCAACTTATAGCTTCTAAATAGTAAACACGCTGCAAAAGCCTTGTCGGTAAAGACAAGGCTTTTTTTTTACCATTAATTTTGCTTTATTTATGCTGTCTAGTATGGCATTTTTGGTCGCAATCAGTAATGTTAGGAAATCAGTACTTTGACTAAGCAGGACTCACAAATATTTTTTGAAAAACAGCTTAGCATTGCCAAAGATGCGGTGGCCAAGAATGATTTTCAGCGCGCATTCACGCTATTTTCTGAATTACAAAAGTTGCATCCTAAGCGCGGTGATGTCTGTTTTCATTTTGGATCTGCGCTGCTCAGTGTGGAGGAATTTGACGCGGCTATTAAGCAACTTTCCCTAGCTTGCCAATTATTGCCAACACACCATGCCCCCCTGTTTAAATTGGCCGATGCTTTTGAAACTGTAAATTCTGTTGCTGATGTTGAAACCGTCATCAAATTTGCATTAGCCCAATTCCCTGAGCATCCTGAGGTTATTTATAGAGCCGCTAATTTTTATAGAGAAGTCGGTCAACTTGGCAAAGCTGACAAGTTAGCCTCTGAATGTATAGTCTATTCCAATGACAAGTTATTAAGTAGTTATGCATGGTTGCTCAAACTCAATCTTGGTCAAATGCAAGACATTAACCAAGCGTATGAAGCTCTCAGCGCGATAAACAACAACAAATCTAGAACTGTTAATATATCTAACAACATTCCTCATAATAGCTCTGACAGCGCTACAGACAAAAAACTAGAGATGATCGTTAATTACGCATTGGGCCGTTATTTCGAATTGGTCAATAAGACCGCACAGGCATTTCGCCACTGGAAAATCGCGAACTCACTGCAATTATCTATGTGTGATTATCGAGTCAATGATTTATCTGCTCTCTTTACAGCAATAAAAGCAAATTCAAATAAGCCAAAAACACACTCAGGTAAAAACAGCGGCTTCACCCCTATTTTTATCCTTGGTTTGCCACGCACAGGATCAACCCTCCTCGAACAGATGCTTTGTCAGCATTCAGATGTATCGAGTTTAGGGGAGCAACCCATCATTGCCAATCAAGTAGCAAACTTCGCCGCTCATCACGCGCAACACCCCTACCCCTTATTTATGCCAGAACTTAGCACTCCCAAAGGACACGAAATTGGTCAACAAGCTGCCAATATTTATGAGAAGGCCATTAGAAAAAGTCAACTTAAAACGCCATTTGTGATTGATAAACTACCTGCTAACTTTCAATCTATCGGTTTTATTAAATCGATATTTCCACACGCCAAAATCATTCACTTGACGCGACAGTTTGCTGATACGGGACTGTCTATTTTTAAAAACCATTTTGCAGCTAACGAACCTTACTTGTGTGACCTTAAGGAATTATCGGCTTATCATCAACTGCACCACACTTTAATGCAGCACTGGGAGGAAGTTTATCCAAATGAGATTTTTGAAATAGCTTACGAAAATTTAGTTAGTCAACCACACGTTTCTATTCAACAAGTACTCACATTTTGTGGATTGAGCCATCAACAGCAATGTTGGCAGAGCAATAACGATGATAACGATAAACACAAGGCTCTCAGAATGATAAAAACACTGAGCTCAGCGCAAGTCACCGAACCGATTCATCAAAGAGCGATAGGTCAGCATAGTAAATATGCCGCCTACCTGAAGGAAAATGGTCTGGTTGATTATCAACACAACCCACCCATTATTTGAAAAAGAAAAGTACTATTTCGGTAGCAATCAGAATAATAATCATCCATTCTAAAAACGATGAATGCTTATGGTTCTGCTCTGCTGCCAACATGTCATAAAGATCATGAATAGTATGTAGTTTCAGGTTTAATAATTCAATTCTTGGTTTTAGTTCTAAGTATCTTGATAAGCTTAAATACGAGTGCTCCACCACCGGGAAGTCCCAAAAGAATTGAGGCGTGTCCAATAGGCTGTAGTGCAACATAATGTCACTTTTTGTCTGGAATAGCTGACCTCTCAATTTTGCTAACGCTTTGCGACTTAATGGTATTTTTCCTGTTTGTGCTAAGGTATTAGTCAAATATTGATTACTATTAATGGTCTCCTCAGCACGGGACTCAACGTGCTGTAATTTCGCTGACTGCGCAAATGCATGACTCAACGCTAACAAACTATCAACTTGTATATTGGGTAATGAAAGCATGTCATCGGCAACCAATAACTGAGTTGACTCCTTGTCCGCTTTAACAAACTGATATCTATCGATTTGTAGCGAATTTAAACCTTTAGCAATACTCTTTAGCACCGTGAGATATTGTTCTTGTTTCGCAGGGTTAACCCCCCATGCTACCAATACGCCATAATCAAAAATAAACAGGTGACCTTTAGGCATCTCAACATGCACTGCATCGCGATATTTTTGCACTATAAATAGCCTTTCAAACTCCGCTTTAACTTCGTCTAAGTCAATTTGCGCTGCAAATGCAATAATCTCTGTTTTATTATTGAAGAAACTCATTTTTTGCCTCTCCTGTGGAGTCAATTTTTTTATTACCTGGCTTTATAACCAAGCAGGTTCTTAATTTACTTTTTCCAAAAACTGAAAGTGACGCAAAGTCTTCTTTTAAAATCGGTAAGTGTTGATAATCCAAATCAATATCTTCGCTGTCACCTGCATCACTTTTATTATTAGCATCCAACCTAGTGCCTATTTCATTATAAAAACCTTCACTACCATCTGGGTCATGCAAATATAAACATCTTTCATCAGCATGGGTTATTGCAACCCAGTGTGGCGTTTTTTTACCATCAAATTGGTAAGTACTAATAAGACAAATGACACCTAACCCTTTAGCCAATGCGCTCTCAATTTGAGACAGTTGTATTTCCGTTTTATGCACTCGCACATTCGCGTTCTTAGCTTTCTCTATAAAACCTTGTTCCACAATGCGCATAATTGATTTTTTATGTTCACTACGGACGCCATCAACGAATAAGTTATTAACTTGTGTCGAATAAACCTCAACTTCAAATCCACGCTCATGAGCAGCTAAAGCTAGCCCTAATGGGTGACAACCACCATGCCCTGAGGTCATGAAAATAGTGGTGGCATGGCGCCAAATATCAATTTCAGTCGCTTGATCAAATCGAATGTTTTTATCTAAGTACTTCATTGCCATCATCAAAACACTTGACCCACAAGTAAAGTCTGTAGTTTGTTTGTACCAAGGATAAAAACCCATTGTATTAGCCATCGTTATTTGCTGAATCGATTTTTGGAAACGCAACGCATCTGCACCGGTCTCATAATATTGGCGATAAATACCAAATTTACGATAGCCCAATTTTTTATACATTTTAATAGCGGCGAGATTGTCCTCAGCTACTTCCAAACGCATGAATAAGCGTTGCTCCGTTATCGCTAACTCTTCTAGCTTTAGCAACAACACTTGTGCAATGCTTTGTCCTCTAGCTTTTGCCAATACAGCAAGCGAATATAACCGTCCTGAGCGACTACCTTTGCGCAGAATTACAAGACCATAACCCAATACTTCATCCGCTCTTTTAGCTAAAACTAAAATTCCATGCGCTGCTTTTATCCAATAACTCATGCGCCTGCGCGACAATCTGTCGCTTTCAAAACACTCTCGTTCGACATTCTCTAAAGCATCTAAATCTTGTATAGATGCCAGTTGCAGCTGGATATCGTGTGCATTAATGACCACTGTATTAGCGACCACGTGCTTCCAACCTGTTAGCAAATTCTTGCATAATTATCATATACAGTTCCTTGCCCAGATATAAATCTTCTACTTTCGACTCAATACTTGGATTGTCATTTACCTCAATGACATAAACTTTGCCATTAGCTTGTTTAATATCAACACCATACAAACTTTTCCCAATCATTGAACAAGCCTTAACCGCTGCATCAAGTACCGGCTTTGGTACTTCAAATGTTGGCAATGTTTCGAAAGCACCTGACGTATTAGTCGCTGAATCATGGTTGTAAATTTGCCAATGGCCTCTCGCCATATGATAGCGACACGCATATATAGGACGGCCGTTCAACACACCAATCCGCCAGTCAAATTCAGTAAAAATATATTCTTGCACCAACACTAAGGCTGACTCATGTAACATTTTTTCTAGTTTACTCTTAAGCTCTTCAACGTCCTTAACCTTAAAAACCCCCATTGAAAATGAACTTTCGGGCAGTTTCAACACCATCGGAAAACCAAAGTCTTCAACTAATTTTTCGCAAGTTAACGTATGGTTATCTGACACAAAATGACTTCGTGGCGACGGTACCTTGTGATAACTAAAAGCGTCATGTAAAAACACTTTGTTGCAGCATTTCAAAATACTCGTGGCATCGTCCATAACAACCAACCCTTCTTGCTCAGCTTTTCGAGCAATATGATAAGTTGGGTGATTAATAGCGGTTGTTTCGCGTATAAACAGAGCGTCATAATGTGCAATATTTGCCGCTTGCGTTGAATTTATAACTTCAGCATTAATACCCACTAGCTTTGCCGCTTTTATAAAATGCTTAATGGCTTTTGCATCGCTTGGAGGCCTCGCTTCGTTTTCGTTACACAAAATAGCCATGTCCCAACGCGCCGGCTTTCTCTTGTTGCCGCGACGCCACGTTTTTAACATATAGTCATGTAACGCTCTAGCCAGCTCTGCCTTGCCAGTCGTTTCAGTTAACTGCCAATCCCCAAAGCCGACAGTCATCACCGTTGCATTAGCTTGTTTATTTACTGACACGCGCAAGAACGGCGCCGGGAAACGCTCAAAGGCAAACTTTGCAATAGCGCCCATAGAGGCTGTTTTTGTGCTACCGAAGAACACGTCACAATGACTACCATCTGATACCTCATCGCTCAGTGCTTTTGGTAATGTAATCGTTTTCATTTGCAATGACTGCTCTTGGCTCTCAATAATCAAATCATTGATAGTATTGACGCTAGGTAACACTTTATGTGTTCTAGCCTCGGCTAAAAGAGAACAGTAGTAACCTTTACTCAAATATCTATCCGTGGCACACAAATTAATGACACGCATTTTGCCTTCATCACGTTTAGGATATTCAGATAAATACCTATCGAAATCAACCACTTCACAATTATGTAAATCTGATTGACTAAATTCATCAGGCGAGTCAACAACAATTAATGTCGTTATCATTTTGGGTTCCAAATAGAAGAAAAGATACAGGGTTTGTATCGCGCGAAATATAGTCTTTACGTGCACTATATCAAGATAAAAATAAGCTAATTTGCGTGAAATAAATTGTTCTTCAAGAGCATTTTTTTTTGCTCGCCTTTATGGATTAGCGACATACACTTGGGAAATTGATTAACACATTAACTTGGAGATTTTATGAAATATACATTACTTGTGGCTAGCTTGATTTTTGTTACATCCGCGTTTGCAGATGACCGTCCTGTGGCAGATGCAGAGGTTATAATGGAATATAAAGAATACTGTAAAGAAATTGCGGACGAAGAAGGAACAGCCAAACCAGCGATGGACGAATTCTTACTAACTTGTATAAACGACGAGCTAGAATCGGAAGGATTTCAACCTATTACCAAGTTGCCAAAATAACACAAAGCTGCACTTTCTCTGAAGGTGCAGCATCATGTAGATAGGTTATCTGGATGCAATTATTGCACTGCTAACTGCATATAAGCAGTTACCTCTTGTACTCCCAAGTTATTCTGACTCTTTAATTTGTTTAAGTAGACTGGTATTTTAACTGCTTGTGCAAGGTCAGAAGGCGAAAAACTAGCTAACACCTGTTGTAGCTTTGGATCCAAAAAAGAGTGCGACGCAATCGGCAATATCAAACGACTTTGCTCAGCACATGCCATTGTAACGGCAACATCTATTGAAGATGTTCGCAACTTTGCTTTGCGTAATTCAGGATGCAGTTTCGCCAGTTTGTCGTTAACCGAGGGGGACCACTCAATATTAATGTCATGAACTTCGCTATTAGTTTTATCGTTACTGCCATGTGACTGATACATACAAAGTGATACTTCAAACAACAAAGCACTGTCAATATCATCCGATTTAACTTGTGACGTCGTTAAGGCAAAGTCGATACTGTGTTCATGCAGTTGTCGAGTGATTTGTTCGACCGTCGCAATTTCATGCTGAAAACTTACGCTATTGAAGTGAGTCAGCAAGCTTGGGAGCACATTGGATAAAAAAAGTAAAAACGCATTTTGCGTCGAAGCACAACCTATGTGCTGACACTCCTCCTGGGCTAACGATTTTCTTGCTTTTGATAATGTATCCGACAGCGCTTGTGCGAAAGGGATTAGCTTTTCACCTGCAGGTGAGATTTGAATGCTATTTCGGTTTCGAATAAATAATGCCGTGTTGAAGTACTCTTCCAACAATTTAATACGAGCACTAACTGCCGACTGAGTTAAATATAAGTTTTCGGCAGCACGACCAAAATGTCGAGTTTCAGCCACTTCCAGAAAGGTAGTTAAGAATCTAATATCCACAAAAAAACCAGTAATCGATTGATTACTGGTTTATAACTTGGTTTTCACTATAAGTGCAATGCTTAATGTCACAACTCAGCAAAAAAAATGCCTTAGCGTGGACTTTCAGTATCGTCACTTTGCTTACTGCGAGTCTCGGCCAACAGCTTACTGGCGCGTTTTTTACGCATCAATTCCGCTTTAGTCTGCTCCTCTTTACTTTCATCACGTTGCTTTCCTACAATCAAATCTTGATTGTCAACATCGTCACTTTCTTCTTTGCGAAATCTGTAATCTTTACTCATAACACTTAGCCATAAATTCTGAATTTGCATAATAGAAAAATCGCTAAATAAGTACAACAAATTATTTTTTCCTTGGGGGCAAAAATAATTGATTAATCAACATAACCTTCATTCGCACTAATCGTTAACGGATGATAACCCGGTTTCGCCTGCTCAAATGCTTTTTTCGCAAATGCTTTGCCATCGGATGTTTTCGATAATTCACGATATAGCGGCTTGACTAGTTTATTACGTCCAATGCTAGTCAAATACTCATACAAACGTTCATATGCCGGTTTGTATTCATTTTTCACCGCGATCATTAACCAACTATGAGCAATCTCATTATTTTTGCTGGCTGTTAAGGAGAATACAGCATCTAATTCAGCTAACTGATTTTCATCTAGGACTTCGGGCATATTATTCAAAAAGTATAACCACTGATGCACAGTCCAATCTTGCGTTTCGATCATGTTAGCGTGGTTCTTTGCTGCTAACCATTGTTCTCTTGCATTATCGACGTTCACAAAAGCATCAGACTCTGGCATAGGAGCACCTTCAGGAATGCCGGGGTCAAAAATCCATGCATTAATGCGTGCTTTATCCAGTTTGTCTGCATATTGGCTTAGCAATGTATCGTCGAGGTAAGCAATAAATTCATCGGTAGTAATGCTTTTAAAAGAAAAATATTCGAAATAACTTAAAAGGAATTTATCAAAATTATCACGTCCAATTTTTTGTTCTATTTCGCGTAAGAATAGCGCGCCTTTTTCATATGGAATATTAGAAAACACATCATCTGGGTTCCTACCACGTAAATCAATTGCCAGAATTTGGTCATCCGGTGTTAATGAGTTTATGTCGGCTTGCAAATCTTGATAACCAAGGACGGCTTCCATATTGTATCTGTCTTCACCGTATACCATTTCCATTATGCGGTAGGTCAAATAAGTAGTGAAGCCTTCATTCAGCCACAAATCACGCCATGTTGCATTGGTCACTGTGTTACCTGACCAACTATGTGCTAGTTCGTGAGCGATTAACGATACAAGGCTTTTATCACCCGCAATCACGGTTGGCGTAATGAAAGACAATCTTGGGTTTTCCATGCCACCGAAAGGAAATGAAGGAGGTAAAATGAGCAAGTCATAACGGTCCCAGCTATAAGGGCCGTATTTATTTTCAGTCGCAATTAACATACTTTCGGTATCTTCAAACTCAGCGGCTGCGGCTTCCAATAAAGCCGGTTCAGCATACACACCAGTGCGCTCCCCCATTGCTTTAAATTGCAGATCGCCGATAGCCAAAGCAATCAAATACGAAGGGATCGGTTGTGGCATATTAAATTCGTAAACGCCATCGCGTTCAGTATCAGGGTCATTTGACGCACTCATTACAGCTAGCAACTCTTTTGGCGTTCTAATAGTGGCAGTATAAGTAACTCGGACCTGAGGTGAGTCTTGCAACGGAATAAAGCTTCGTGCATGCACTGCTTGCGCTTGAGTAAACAAAAATGGATGCTTTTTACCCGCTGTTTGTGCTGGTGTTAGCCACTGCGCTCCTGACGCTGAAGGTGATGTCTCATAATTTATAGTCAGTGTGTCAGCCCCCTCTGGCAGACTAATGTGCAACGCTGCACCTAAATTTTCATCTGCCGCTTTTAACTCAAAAGGAACTGCATTTCCTTGGCTTGTAACGCTATGAACATCCAGATCGCGGGTGTCCAATATCAGTTCATCTGCATTCTCTTTTTGACGTTTTATCGTCACTTGCACGCTACCAATAAGCTTTTTAGTACTAAAATCTGCGGTTAAATCAAGATTGAGGTGCGTTACCAACACTTCATCTGGATTGGCATAAGAATGGTAATCTTTACTGACATCAATGGCAGAACTCGTTGCCATATCGTTTTGCGTATTCTGCGCAACCATATTCTCGGTAATATTCGAAGGCGCGTCCTCAACTGGAGAGCAAGCCACCAAAGAAATAGCTAAGGTTAACGCACTTAGTCTAAAAAAGTTTTTCATTTAATTTTTTCCATCTTTATGTTTTTGAATTGTTATTAATTTTTTGTTTTTTCAAAAGCTGGTTTGTATTTATTATCTAGTATAGATGATTGCAACTTCGTGAGTTTGACATAAAACTAGGTTCAAAAAAATAGAAGCCTTTTATTCACTCGAATTAGGACTACTTTTCAACATAATATGGCCGCTAATCATAAATACGAGTGTCGCTAGTAACATGGTAAGTACCCATACGGAATTAGTTATTATGGTGGATATACAAGAAAGCGCCGGCGTTAAGGCCAATAAGATAAAAGAGATTACTAATCAAACAAAAGAATGGAATACTTTGGCTGAAAGCCTGGACCAATTAATAGCACAATATAAACGATAAATAGAGATATCGCTCGCCATCGCTGGGGCGCTATAAGCATAGAATAGAAGACTTTTAGAAAACAAAAATAGTTTTCGAATGTAGCACACATGCTCTGCATTACTGGTACTATATGAATATGGTCAATAGTGTATTGTCGATTCTTAAAAGTCCAATAATGAAATTTAGTGTACCATTCATAGTAAAAATCAGTGTGTTTTGGCTACTGTTATTGCTGTGTCCATTAGAACTCAGTAAAGCAGTTGCCGTAACTCTACCAGCACCTGCAAACTCATATTCACTCAATATAGAATCGCAGCATGCCAACGTAGCTGTTGCCTCAAATTTTATCAAACCGATGCAACAGCTCAAAGCTCAATTTGAAGCAAATACTCCGCACACGATACGTGTTTCTTACAGCTCATCCGGAAAACTTTTTGCTCAAATTATCAATGGTGCTCCGTTTGATGTTTTTCTTTCTGCAGATCAAGTTAAGCCGGACCAACTTATTAAGCGAGGAAAAGCGAGCCCGCATGGGCGTTTTACTTATGCGCAGGGTACACTCATTTTGTGGTCATCTAAAACTTCATTAGTCAATCACTCACCCGACGTTTTATATGATAATAAATTCAGGAAAGTGGCCCTTGCGAATCCCAAATTTGCCCCATATGGCCAAGCAGCGGTTGATGTTTT
>JAWUVZ010000081.1:0-12241 GCA_034112105.1 Glaciecola sp.
CTTGTGTGACATGATTACATAGTTCTCAGGTAGTTGGGCGTATTAGCGCCATGCTCTTATTTGATGACCGCGCGGAAAGTAACCTTACTGGTTTCGCAGACACCGAGTTCGCCCTTATAGACCCAACGCAGGTGAGTATAATCGGAGGGCATAGCGGGACGAGTATCGCCTTCATTGGCGGTAACGATGAGTTTGTCGGGCGTGGCGTATTCATTGCCGCCGTCAATTGAAAAGGTGATTTCTGTGTTGGCCCCGTCGGCCATCAGATAAGTTGTATCGTTAGGTATGGGATTGGTGATAACGATATTACCAGCTGGTTTATTGCTAATGTTTTCGAAAGTGGTGGTGTAGATGATTTCATCCCCTGGAACGGCAGTGTCTACTCGAGTACGCTTGGTCTGCGTATTGCCGTCCTTATCAAGAACGTTGGTTTCTTTTTCGGCAATACTACTGATTTTTACTGCTCCGGGATCGGCAGCGTGTGCGGGGAGCGCATACGCTGTTAGCAGAACTGCGGTACAAAGAACGCAGATGAAATGCTGTTTGAATATAGTGTGATTGAACATAGTGCTCTCCAATGGGTTAATTAATGGTCGTGCGGAAGGTGAAACTAAAGGTCGTCGTGGCGGTAATAATTCCTGCTGTAACGATGACGGTATTGGTGCTGAACTCGGCGTTATCGCTATCAATGGCATCGCTCTTGGCCACGGCGTTCACAAAGATACTGTCGGATACATAGGTCATATTAGTGGCAATGGGGTTAGTAATGACGAGGCCCTCTATATTGTCGGTGACCGGCATCTCGATTTGGTAGGTCAGGATGGAACCAGGGACGAGTCCGCAGCCCTCATTATCATCATGGTTGTCATTGTCATCATCATGACGACGATGATTATCCCTATCTTCGCTGCAACCGGATGGGTTCTGAATGTGGATGATCGTTGGGGTTAAGTCGATGACAGGCCAATCTATAAAATCAACAACAATATCGTTCTTGAACGCACCGGTCACGCCGGCGGCATTGCCTAGGGTGAAGGAAGCATCGCTTAAGCTTACCGTCAGGTTTGCTATATCGTTGGAGTTGGCGTGCGCCGAGGCATTTCCGGTCAAGCTTAGTGTCGCGTTGGTTGAGCCTGTTTTGGTCAAAATCGCCGTGAATCCAGCCGGGACGTTGCTTACTGCGCCGCCGCGCAAGTCTGCGCCATTAGCTCCCGTGAAGGTGTCGTTGGTAATAGTAAGGGTCGAGACAAAGGGAATACTGCCGTCGTTGGCGTAGGCCTCGAAAAACGTTGATGGGTTATTGTCTTCTCCAGCCCAGTCGAATTCTATACTGCGCGGCAGGAAGCCATCGCAGGCTTGAGCATTAAAAATTGAGATATGAGAAATAGAGCCTTTACCTGGCCAAAAGCCTGAAAGTGAAATAGTTGCCATACCATCCCAACTGGAAATATCAAACAGATACCATGCTGGTTTTTGTTTTCCACCCTTTACCAAAAGGTAGCTGGGTCCAGTGATATAAGGATCCGTTGTTCCATCCCATACAATTTCTGCACCCGATAAAGCTTGATTGTAGGTGGTCGAATACCATTGCTTAGCAGGACCGCTTTCACTTTCGCCCTCATCATCTTTGTAACCTTCGGTGTCAGTCCCTATCCATCCGGAAATGGCATTCAGGATAGCTGGAGTATTATTTTTACTCCCTGAATCAATAGCAATAAAGGGGGTCAGGTCCAGTGTTATGTCTTTCGCATTCGCATTGTTACAGGCGGTTTGGCTGTCGAACCAGTAGCCATCGCTGGATGAATGCTGGCCGTTTCTGGCTGTATTGTCGCCCTGAGGATCATCTGCGCTGGTATCGATAAATACGACCTGCACTGTGTCCGACGCGTCGCTACCCATGTCTGCAGTTGTTAACGCGCCCATTCCTAGCATATTGCCACTGTGAGTAGTTGCAAGCAGACTAATAATGGATACGTCGCCACTGAACTGATAGGTGAGCATGCTACAGAGTACATAGACAGTTTTGGTCATATCGGGTGCCAGTTCGTCAATAAAGGTGGCGGTGTCTTGCAATGGTTGATAATCCTGGTTGGCGCCGCTCTCAATAACACTACTGCAGTCTATGACATCGAAGTTGTCAGTTTTGCTAAACAAACTGTTGCCGTTTTCGCCTTGACCGACCGTCAGCACATAGTCCTGCAACGTATTACCGTTATTGGTAACTGTGAAGGTGGTGATCACATCAACAGCTCCGCCGACGACACCAACCGTGGTGAATGTTCCGCTGGTCTCGGCGACAGTGAGGTTGACCATGTTATCAACCAGAAACGTTGCAGCGGCTGAAGTGAGAGGCTCTTGTTCAACATTGTCAACGCTATATGTAATTGTGGTGACATGGCTGATGAGCGTGCCGGACGCTGTGCCAGAAGCCACGGCGGGTTGCATCATCAAAATTAAGGCCATTTTGCATATGCAAATGGCGAACCGTCTTTGCATCAAGAAAGCCATCCTGATTAATGATCCAATTCCAGCCATTTGCGCACAAGTAACCGAAAAACGTTGCATGCATACCAACAGTTTTGAAGAAGAATATGAAATCTGAATATTTCTCTTCAAAATTGTTTTTGTAGTAAATGCCAATTTGAGCTGCATTTTAGTTATCATAAGTTTCACTATTTGAACCTCCTACCATTTTTCAACTTTGGGGCGTTTGATTGCAAACATATATCAAGTAAAAAGTGTTGCCTCGGCAAGCCGAGACAACAAACGCGTTAAGCTATTAAATAGCTTATGCTAACTCAGGTCTAACTACTGAATCGTGACCTGGAAAGCCATGGTTGCAGTCTCTCCACCGGCAAGAGTGAGGTCAGTGGCCGTCGCTGTGATGGCGGTAAAATCGGCACTGTCGGTGTCAGCTAGATTGGTTTTACATACAGCAGACGCCTCCGAACCATCTTTAACTGCGATGCCCTCAGCAGTACATATAGTGGAGCCATCGTTGTACAACGTATTGAACGCCACAAAACCTGTAGTTATCTCATCCACGATATCGGTAATACTGATACCTGTAGCGGTTCCGCTTCCATTATTTACGATGGTTATCGTATAGGTAATAATGGCGCCAGGGATAGCCTTAGGATTGACCGTTCCGTTGGCTGGATCAGAATATACTGCGCTGGTTTTGCTGACAGTCAACGCTGCTGTTAAGACGCGATATGCGTCCAAAGCAACTGCGCTCGCATCACCCTCGGTCTGACCTGGATCCGTGCCATTAGCAGTGGTTAAAGGATCGGAAAATACGATTTGAACAACAGTAGAGTTATATTCACCGACTGTTTCTACTACTGCGACTGTTGTATTTTTCGTAGTAGTCACCGCTGTCAAACTGATTGTCGACTGCGCAGTGTCTACCTCAGATGGCGGAATAGTTGCCGTGACAAGTAAATCAATAGAGGCATCAGGAGCCAGTGAATCCACTGAATTTATCAGCGTATCGTTGGTATCTAGCAAACCGTCATTATTGACATCGATGTAGTATGCGAAGGTTCCCACATCAAAAGCGTCAGACTGGGTAAAAGCAGCAAGGGAACTATTGGCAGCCGTCAGGTTATAACCCTGATTATCGTTACCAAGATTCGTCAAGGTAAACGAGGTTGCTTGTTGTAATGAACCCGCCGCAACTGAAGTAAAAGTTGTGTTAGTTTCAATTAAAGTCAGATTGATTGTTGTTCCCACCAGGAATGTCGTCTCCGCACCTGGGCCTGAGGTGTTACCAGTTTCAGTTGAACCAACTTCAGGTTGTGCTGTGCCGTCCACCGAATAGTTGATTGTGGCTATGTTGCCAACACTGGTTCCGGAAGGGGTTCCATCTGCCATCGCGTTGTTCGCCATGGCGAATATCAGAGCGCTGGCAACTAGAGCTGCACGTCTAATATTCGCTGGGCGGCTTTGTGTAAATTTTTTCATGATACTTCCTTGATTGAAGTGTAAAACTATTAATTATTCCATTGATTGTGTTACCAATATCTAATCCTAATATTGGCTTCAAGTAATAAACAGTCTCGTCAATTGATTAAAGACAACCCCTTGATCAATTAACTTTTAACACATTCAACAAAGCCTTCTTCTTAGAGATTGCTTTGATAAAACTGGCGTCAATACTGCTTAAATTGACACCTAATAGTATTTAATTCAATACCTTGAAAACTGCCAGAATTATTGAATCTTAATTGTGTAAATTGATCAGTCTTTAAATCAATTTTTATCAGATATATTAATAACTTAATATTTGCAGATTATTCTCTTAATATTAGTTAAGTACAATTAGACTTTAGCTTATTAAAACAGAAAATAACGAGATATTGATGGTTTAAGTTATACTTTAGGATACTAAAAAGTCTGTTTTAAAAATATCACGTCATTAAATGCCGAATTCATCTATAACAATGTGGCTGGATATAAAAACGAGGATCCAAATTTGGGCATACTTCAATAATTTAAATACCTGCATATATGCGTAAAACGAGGTTTCTTTAGACATGTAATTTTTAGACGAATACGGTAATAGCATCAATTAGAAGTGATACTAAGCCGCAGAGCAAAGAACAGAGCCCTATTTAAGTGTGCTTCAAGGCTACCTGAGATTCAGCAGAGTTATTTCATGCTTTGCACGATTCATAGTGACCTCTAGCTAAAGAGTTTCAGATATAGGGGGTGCTCCTATCCGCAGGTGGAACCGATTATTACGGTGAACCGAGCGTAAGCACTGAATTATTCAGCGATCCTTTGACCTATTGGCCAAAACGTTCGCCAGCCATTGGTTTGTTTGCAACAATTACCTCAATACGTTCAATAACCTCTGGCGTCAGCTTGGAAAGGGCGTTCATTGCGTTTAGGTTGTCTTCTAGCTGAGATAAACGAGACGCTCCTAAAATAACGGTGCTAACATTCGGATTTTTTAAACACCAAGCAATTGATAAATGCGCCATGCTGATATCCAGATCTTTTGATAATAAGCTCAATTTACGAATTTTTTCTAGCTTCTTTTTACCATCGTCACTCGTCCATAGATCACGCAACCATTCATAGCCGGGCAACGCTAGGCGACTATTATCTGGGATACCATCGTTATATTTTCCGGTCAATAAACCACTAGCTAATGGCGACCAAATAGTGGTGCCCATGCCAAACTCTTCATATAACGGAGTAAATTCGCCATCAACTTTGTCGCGATGCAATAAATTATATTGAGGCTGTTCCATTGATGGTGGGGTTAAGTGCTCTTGCCTCGCAATAGCATGTGCTCGAGTAATTTGCTGTGCTGACCATTCAGACGTCCCCCAGTATATTACTTTACCTTGTTGCACTAGGTTGTGCATAGCGCGCACGGTTTCTTCAATCGGAGTGTCGATATCTGGGCGGTGGCAAAAGTACAGGTCTAGGTAATCAACGCGCAAGCGTTGTAGTGCTGCATCACAGGCATCACGCACATGCTTAGCGCTGAGGCCGATTTGCAGTTGCTTATCGCCCCCCCAGAATACTTTTGAAGACACGGCATAAGTATCCCGAGCTAAACCGATACCTGAAATAGCTTCACCCATTATTTTTTCAGATTCGCCTGCTTCATATCCTTCGGCGTTATCAAAAAAGTTAATGCCGCCATCGTAAGCGGTTTTAAGTAATTTTTTGGCATCACTCATATCAACTTGCTTGCCAAACGTAACCCATGATCCCAGTGATAATGCAGACACTTTGAGTCCCGCTTTACCTAAACGACGATATTCCATTTTTGTTCCTTATATGTAATGTTTTTATCCAGGCAGTAAATTCGTACCTTGAAATTCAAGCATCGCGATCGCGAATGTGCTGGTCGATATCCGATTCAAAATTTTTCACTACATTGATGCTGAAGATTATTGAGACCAACAACCCTCTTTGTTGATGATAGTTTATCTATGTCAACACTACTACTAGCTGATGAATGCACACCACTTAGGTCGACGACAAGTTGGTCATTAATAAATACCCAAACATCGTCATCGCCAATAAACGAGAAGCTTTGGCCGAGCGCATAAGTAAATTGACTGTTTATTTCAGTAGTGAAATGAAAGTTATTACCTAAAACCCCAGAGTTAAATCCTTGGCCGTTTATCGGAAAATAAGAACTATTTGAATAGGTATCAATGCCTGTGCCTGGCGATGTTTCAGTAGCCGTCAACGATGTTGTAAACGTTTGATTAACTCCTGATACATCGTTATACCATTGGTTAAAGTCTGTTGCGTTAGTTAACGTTGTACCACCCACATGAACTGGCTTTCGGTCACTTCCTAAAGTACTTCCTACTAGCCCTGTGTAAACACCGCAGGATGGTTGACATTGGTTTTGAAAGTTAGGATGACTAGCCTCAAAATCTCGTACTGTTGCATTTAACGTAATGACACTAGCCGCAGCTATTCCGCTCGCCATTAACATTGTTAACCCTATTAATTGTTTTATATTTTAATTTATTTATGTTGAAATCTAACTGTATAAAAAGCTGACACTTTCAGGTGGTTTTATGATCATTATAAACGACTTACATGTTGCGATAAATCTGGTTTTGCAAGTGCAGAGCTAAGTGTATGCGAACAATTATCAATAAGTCACAATACAGTGTTCGCGACGAAATACTAAAAGCCAATAGCGAAAACAATCCATGTCCTAGCCGGTCACCTGTAGTAACATCTGTAGCAACATAAACACACGGTTAATCTTTCTATTAGAGTAAGAAAGACCGCCATTCTTAGAAACTCCATAAACTAAGAAAGTCTAATTAAACAGTTAAGAGCCAATATGATTTTTGATCCTGAAAATTTATTACATGTGCGTGAACTAACACTTGATAATATTAACGATACGCGAATTAATAAAAGCGAGCTTCATGGCTTCGGTTTGTTTGCCACACAAAGCATTAAACAAGACGCCATTTTATGTTTATTAGACGGCCAGGTTATCGACAAGCAAGCCTATGAACATATATGCCAAGCATTACTACCGTCGGTAAAAGGTGTCGAATCATATCTGTTTATGGAGTGCAACTACCTCAATGAACATGAAATTTTGGCCCGAGTATTTCGGACTAAATACAGCTACATCAATCATTCAAGTCTGGCCAATGTGAGTATCAGATATCACCCCATTAGAATTGTAGCTAATCAAAATATTGCCCAAGGCACAGAACTCACTATCGATTACTGCCAAGAGCCATTAACTAAAAGTTACTTAGCAAGACCAGAAAAACAGTTTTTACAAGGAAGGTAGTATGCTTGATTTTAAAATGATGTGTGTTCAACCAATTCGTCTGGACGCAGATACATATTCAACAATAATCAGAAAACAAGATTACGCTGACATACTTAATGGTTTTGTTAATCCTAATGGTTTTGATATTAAGTGGATTGATAATTTCACCAATAAATACAGAAAATTTCGTAGTTTTAAATCACTAACGCTACCCTCTGACATGCCAGATAAGAATGCGTTAATATCTGATTTAGGTGAAACCCAATGGTGGGTGAACGGTGAGTCCAGCTTGGCAGCTTTTCTCAATATTGAAGAAAGCAAGGTGGCGCTATTATATGACCCACGATTTTTTCAGTTCTTTATTATATATGAATTACATTTTGCGCTGCCTGAGGACCAACTCATTACGCTTTTGCAAGGTTCACTATTAAATCAGCAGAAAACAGACTTGTATAATACCTTGCGTCAAATGATAGTGAAGGAAGAGGCCGAATCGTCATTAAGCCACTGGGGGCAGAGCGTGCATACCTCGATGACGAAATTAGTTACTGATATTATCTATAAAATAATACCTAATAAAGGTCCAGAATCAGTTGCTAAGATTGGTAAAAATACAGGCAATATTACCTTTTTCTTTAATGCCGATAGTCAGAATTTAATGCTAAAAACAGCGTTGATAAACTGCAACGCGGGGGCTGAATCTATTCAACGAAACGTTAAGCCAACACTCGATGATAAGCATGTTTTCTATGCGTTCTATGGTCGTTTTCATACCATTATTTCAAAAGACCAATCCTACTATTATCGTTACTTTCCTATTCAGTTTCACATGCAATTCATGTGGTTTGTTACAAGCTATTATTTAGAGACAATGGATAAGTTGAATAACGAAATAATTTCGAAAAAGAGTGCGGCGTTCTTTCAACATAGTGTTGATGAGGTAGATGCTTATGTGAATAAAATTCAGTTTTTAATTATGCACAATGAAAATTTCAAGTTAAGCATTGAAATGGATAATGAGCTGATATTAAGTCAAGTTGAGAATCGGTGGAACATTGAAAAAAGCCTTACTAATGCGGCTCAGTATATCGCGATGTTTAAAGATTATATGGATAGGCTTTATGTCAAGCGACAAGCCGCTGCAGCAAGTAGACAAAATTCAATTTTATTTATTATTTCGTGTTTGCAAATCATTGCATTACTCAGCGTTTGGGCTGATTTCTTAAGTATTACTGATCCGGCTTCATTAGCTGAAGGTGGACCAGTGAGCACTGCATTTGGTAACACATCTAATCTGTTATCTTTCAACTTGTGGCTACCTACGATACTTGGCTTAATGATTATCGGTTTATCAGTTGTTGGGTTTTTTCGGCGCAAATAGGTATTGTAGTTTGAATTAAAGGTCGAATTGAACGAAACTTAATCTTTAGTCAAAACTAAAGTACGGTTTAAATTTAGTAAAAATCAGTGGGTAATAGCTTCAATTTTTGATTGTAAAAAAAGCTGACATTTGCATATAAACGCGGTCAAGTAGTCTAATAGTACGTTAAATATAGTTATTCGATGGACATAGAAATTGTTATGTTTGTTTAACCCTATTCCCTTAATGTTGTCTAAATTCAAAAAAAGAACAAATTGGTTTTATATAGTGCTTTATAATTCGCAAATGGCATTACAGCATGAATCTAAACCTTTGAAGAATTAGTGGTTTGAAAATATTCCGCTCCTGTAACCTTTTTTAAAGCTAGCTTGCAGTATTTGCTATGCCGCTGCATGTAAACAGCAACTTATTACCTCCCCGAAAGGCGCTTCATTGGTGTCGCGTTCATTTTTATAAAGAAATCTTTTAAGTAGAATTAACTTATGCTGCTTATTTTAATGGCTATTTACAGTTAGAGCCTAGGCGGGGTTGGCAGGTAAATATCCTTAAGTACTCGATTTCGTGTGTCAGAAAATTTTACAACGTCAACCGAATAATCTAGTTTACAGAAGGAGTATTTAATTAAATTATTGTTTTTAAAGGTTTTTTTATTTATGGCATGTTTTCTGCTTAGTGTATTGTAGATTGCTCTTGTGGCAATGAAATGAAGAACCCAAACATGTGTTTCAAGCTAAACCTACTGCGAGGTAGGGACGGAAAGCTAAGGGCCTTATGAGAATTAATAAGGCAGCCTGGTCGTAACTCTAAACAATAATTAACGGAGTATTTATGAACTTTAAAAAATTACTAGTTGCTGCCGCTATGATCGCAACAACGTCGACTGCAAGTGCTACACTGACGACAATTAATGGAAATGCATTACAATCAGCATTAAATGGTATTACAGACGGTGGTCAGTTTTTTGATGTCAACACTGCTCAACATAACCCAGATGAAGTGTGGCAAATAAACGCGAGTGGCGGTTCAGTCAACCAGCTACTTTTTGAATTTGCAGGGTTTGAAAATATAGCTAAATTCGGAATTTACGATATAAACAACATCGGCACAACGCTTGAAATCTATT
Source organism: Glaciecola sp. (assembly GCA_034112105.1). Taxonomy (GTDB): domain Bacteria; phylum Pseudomonadota; class Gammaproteobacteria; order Enterobacterales; family Alteromonadaceae; genus Glaciecola. The sequence continues at coordinate 9,787 of JAWUVZ010000081.1, forward strand.
CTGGTGCCTCATGTGGTACGATCGATGGCAGCTGCTCTGCAATTGGTGATTTTAGTACTTTAGCATATAATTCGCTTCTTGGAAAATTCCAGGCGACTACTCAAAATTCAAATTTCACTAGTGGTATTGTCCAAAATACGGCGACCTTTTCGTCTAGTACGTTTGGTTATTACCTAGACTCTGGCCAAGGGATATTTTATTCTCAGAAAGCGTTGAATACAGAGCAAGGCCAAGGCGTTGATTCTGACCATATGGTTGCGTATCGCGGAGATGATAATCTTAAGTTAGATGTGCAGGGTGGCACTAATTACCGTCCTTTCGGATCTGGTGAATACATTCTTGCATGGGAAGACCTTAAGTTTACAAACTCAGATTTTGATTATACTGATTTTGTAGTTCTCGTTGAGTCAGTATCATCTGTTCCAGAGCCAACTACACTAGCGTTCATGGGTCTAGGCCTTGCTGGTCTTGGTCTTGCTCGTCGTAAACGTAAATCATAATCTGTTCTTAAAATAATTTAAGAAAGTCAAAATCCCGCGCAAGTCGCGGGATTTTTTTATTCTAGAGAATAGTAATTATCGCTAGCCATTCAATGCTACTCTAAAAATAGTTGTTATACTTAGTACAAAGAAGACTAACATTAACATTCAATTACTTATTCGTTGAATAAACACGAGTCATAAGAACACATAATTAAGGTGCCTAATGCTCTACGGAAAAGAAACTAAAAAAGCGCTAGATAACTTTCCTATTAGCGGAATAACCATGCCAACAGACTTTATTCGAAGTTTGGCAATGATCAAAAAAGCGTGTGCAACTGCAAATGAAGCAACAGGCAAGCTTGATAGTAAGCTTGCCAACGCAATCAGGGCTGCGGCAGCACAAGTTATCGATGGTCAGCATGATGACCAGTTTGTGCTAGATGTTTTTCAAACAGGGTCTGGCACAAGTACAAATATGAACATGAACGAGGTACTAAGCGAGATTTGCAGAACTGGGTATGGCGAGACAGTTCACCCTAACGATCACGTCAATATGAGCCAAAGTTCAAACGATACTATCCCTAGCGCTATTCATGTCAGTGTTTATTTAGGCTTAAAAAACAATCTTATTCCCAACCTTCGGCTCCTAAGCAGTGCCTTAATGGCTCGCAGTAACTCTCTTAGCACGACGATAAAAACGGGGCGTACACATTTAATGGACGCACTCCCTATGACTATGGGGCAAGAATTAGGCGGGTGGCATAAACAAATCATCAATAATATTGAGCGAATAGAGTCGAGTTATAGTCGCTTAAGTAAGCTTGCGCTTGGCGGTTCAGCTATTGGGACGGGCTTAAATTCGAGCGCTGAGTTTAGCGTATTGACCTGTGCACAATTGAGTGACATTACAGGCCTTGAATTTACCCCAAATGATAATTTTTTTGAGGCCATCAGTTGCCAAGACACTGCAGTAGAAGTTAGCGGTCATCTCAAAACACTCGCAACCTCACTCATGAAAATCAGTAATGATTTACGCTGGCAAAATAGTGGGCCATTGGCGGGACTTGGCGAAATTACCTTACCAGAATTACAAAAAGGCAGCAGTATCATGCCAGGCAAAGTGAACCCTGTTATTCCTGAAGCTGTTTGCATGGCTTGTGCACAAGTTATTGGTAATGATATGACGATTACTATTGCGGGCCAAGGTGGTAATTTTCAACTTAATACCTATTTGCCAGTTATCGCCTATAATTTATTGCAGAGTGTTACTATTTTAGCCAATAGCGCAAAACTATTAGTCACCAAAGCGATTGTAACGTTCGAGGTAAACCAACAAAAACTACAAAGTGTATTGGCATATAATCCGATTTTAGTAACGGCTTTAAACAATATTATCGGTTATGAAAAAGCTGCTGAAATTGCTAAACATGCATACACTACCAATAAACCCATTATCGATGTTGCAAAAGAAATGACAGATATCGACCATCAAGAACTTACTAAATTACTTGATCCTAAAAATTTAGTTTAGCCACAATGACCTAGAATAAAATTATCGACAAAAGAAGGAACCAAAGTGAAGTCATCAAATAAATATATGTCCGTGCTGTCTGTAAAAGATAAAAATTATCAATATTTTGATTTATCCAGTGCAGGTCTCAATATAAAACGACTCCCTCTGACGGCTAAAATTTTGTTAGAAAACTTGCTGCGTCATAGCAATGAGCAATATGTTCAGCCTGAAGATATTCAAACATTAGCAAAGTGGGACACAAAGGCGTCAACAGAGACTGAAATCGCCTTTGTGCCTTCCAGGGTAATACTACAAGATTTTACCGGTGTGCCCGCTATCGTTGACCTCGCTGCAATGCGGGATGCGATGTTAGATTTAGGCGGAGACCCTAACAAGATTAATCCTCTCAAACCAGTCGATTTAGTTATCGATCATTCTATTATGGTTGATGAATTTGGTA
>JAWUVZ010000082.1:0-25035 GCA_034112105.1 Glaciecola sp.
GTAAACATATTGGTAGGAATACCAATTGCTTTAAGCACAATCCCTGAGTAAAAGTCGACGTTAGGGAATAATTTCTTCTCTGCGAAATAAGGGTCGCTAAGCGCAATACGTTCTAGCTCCATTGCTACTTCAAGAAGTGGATCATCTAACTGCAGTTCAGCCAAGACTTCATGACAACTCTCACGCATAACAGTTGCTCGAGGGTCATGATTTTTGTATACGCGATGGCCAAAGCCCATTAGACGGAACGAGTCATTTTTGTCTTTTGCTCTGTCAATGAATTCTGGAATGCGGTCAACAGTCCCAATTTCTTCAAGCATTTCCAAGCAAGCTTCGTTAGCACCGCCATGCGCTGGGCCCCACAAAGAAGCAACACCAGCAGCAATACATGCGTAAGGATTTGCACCTGAAGAACCCGCCAATCTTACGGTAGACGTAGATGCATTTTGCTCATGGTCTGCATGCAATATGAATATTCTATCCATTGCACGCTCAACGGTTGGACTAATTTTATATTCTTCTGCAGGTACTGAGAACATCATATTTAAGAAATTACCAGCGTAACTTAAGTCATTACGTGGATAAACAAAAGGTTGTCCAACGTTGTACTTATAGCACATTGCAACAAGTGTTGGCATTTTCGCAATTAATCGATGTGCGCTGCGAAGACGCTGTTCTTCACTGTTAACATCTAGGTCGCTATGATAGAACGACGACATTGCACCAACAGTTCCACACAGCATTGCCATCGGGTGAGCGTCATTTCTAAAACCGTGAAAGAACATATTAATTTGTTCATGCAACATTGTATGCCGAGTAATCGTATCTTTAAAAGTGGCATATTCGTCTTTTGTTGGCGCGTGTCCATATAACAACATGTGGCAAACTTCTAGATAATCAGAATCGCGCGCTAGTTCGTCAATAGGATAGCCTCTGTGCAATAGTACACCTTTGGCACCGTCAATGAAGGTAATTGAAGACTCACATGAACCTGTAGCCATAAAGCCTGGGTCAAAAGTAAAGTAACCGTTACCGCCTAGTGCTCTGACATCAATCACGGGATGCCCAGCAGTCCCGGTCAAAATTGGAAGTTCGATTTCCTTGTTACCTAGTTTTAAAATGGCTATATCATTTGCCATGTAATGTTCTCCTCATTAATTTCTACTGTAACGTTGTACACGAAAACTTACGTTGTCCTCGACGAAATTGTTCACATCATTACGAAAAGTGGCGCTATTTGTACTGGTATTGGAATAATAAGTCAATTTAAATGCATATTCGATTAATAAATATTCTCTATTGTCTGAGAGCATAAAGGGTAGCAGTAAATGTTTAAGACTAAGGCTTAATATGCAACAAAAAATTGTAATTCACGGGGCAGATTGGTATATTCTAGACCGCTAAATTGATAGGGCACTGTTTGTTCAGATTTAGTAATATTAATTCACAAATTGTTAACAAAAATAGAGCGCTAGACGCTCCAAAAAAGTAAAACACACAACTCAGGTAACGGTTAAATCATTGATTGCCGTGCATACCTACGAACGACTACAGGCATATTATTGTGAAGAAAAAAAGACCAGTAAATTTAGATCTTAATACTATTAGTTTTCCTCCTGCAGCTATTGCATCAATTCTCCACCGCGTAACAGGCGTAGCGATGTTTTTTGCATTGTTATTTGTCATTTACGCATGGGCTACCTCAGTTGCGTCAATAGAAGGTTACAACTCCGTTATCAGCATGATGGATGCTTGGTACGGAAAAGTAATTTCAATTGGCACTTTATCTGTGTTGTCATACCATATTATCGGTGGCATAAGACATGTGATTATGGACATGGGTTATTGGGAAGAACTTGACTCGGGCAACATCAGCGCACAAATCGCGATGGGTCTTTGGGTTGTGTTAACAATCGTATTAGGAGTTGTATTATGGTAACCAACGAAGCATCAATGAAAAGAAACGGTATTCAAGATTACGTTTCATTGCGCGCAACGGCCGCTGTTATAACTGCTTTCACGTTTTTCATGATTTACTTTTTTGTGACAACCTCGGTTATTACGTTTGAAGTATGGCAGGCGCTATTCGCAAACATCTATATGAAAGCATTTACTCTCGCTGCATTGATCTCAATTATGATCCACGTCCGTATAGGTTTGTGGCAGGTGTTAACAGATTACATCAAGCCAACTGGTTTACGCGCTGGTCTTCAATATATTCTTAACCTAATTGCATTTGCGTATGTTGCAATAGGTCTATTCGTTTTATGGGGTGTTTAATATGAGTTTGCCCGTACATGAGTTTGACGCGGTAGTTATTGGCGCTGGCGGCGCCGGCATGCGAGCTGCATTGCAGATTTCAGAGTCTGGTAAGTCGTGTGCTTTGTTATCAAAAGTATTTCCAACCCGTTCACATACAGTTTCGGCACAGGGTGGTATTACCGTTGCATTGGGTAATTCACATGAAGATAACTGGGAATGGCATATGTATGACACCGTTAAAGGGTCAGACTACATTGGTGATCAAGAAGCCATTGAATATATGTGCAAAACGGGTCCTGAAGCTATTATCGAAATGGAAAATATGGGCTTACCTTTTTCAAGAACTGAAGAAGGCAAAATATACCAACGTCCATTTGGCGGGCAGTCTACTAACTTTGGTGGAGAGCAAGCCGCTAGAACAGCTGCAGCGGCCGATAGAACTGGTCATGCTCTACTGCATTTGTTGTATCAACAAAATGTAAAGAATCGAACTAAAGTATTCAGTGAATGGTATGCATTAGATTTAGTTAAGAACCAACAGGGTCAAGTTGTTGGTTGTACAGCAATCGACATTGAAACTGGTGAGGTGGTGTACTTTAAATCGAAAGCTGTCGTGTTAGCGACTGGTGGTGCTGGGCGTATTTACGCTTCGACTACTAACGCTCACATCAACACTGGCGACGGCATTGGTATGGCGGTCAGAGCCGGTGTTCCATTGCAAGATATGGAAATGTGGCAGTTCCATCCTACAGGTATCGCGGGTGCAGGTACGCTTGTCACTGAGGGTTGTCGTGGCGAGGGTGGTTACTTATTGAATAAAGATGGCGAACGTTTTATGGAACGTTATGCGCCGAACGCGAAAGACCTTGCAGGTCGTGACGTTGTTGCTCGTTCAATGATGACCGAAATTCGTGAAGGTCGAGGTTGTGATGGTCCTTGGGGTCCTCACCTGAAGTTGAAGCTTGACCATCTTGGCAAAGATGTTCTGGAGTCACGTTTGCCAGGTATTCTTGAATTATCAAGAACGTTTGCACATGTTGACCCAGTAAAAGATCCGATTCCGGTTATACCAACATGTCACTATATGATGGGTGGTATTCCAACTAACGTTAATGGGCAAGTTATTAATGTGGACATCGACGGCAATGAATCAATAGTGGACGGTTTGTTCGCTTGTGGTGAGATTGCTTGTGTTTCTGTTCACGGTGCTAACCGCCTGGGTGGTAACTCACTGTTAGATCTGGTTGTATTTGGTCGCGCTACTGGCTTACATCTTGGTAAGAGCTTAGACGAAATTGAAGTGAAGAGTGATGCGTCTGCTTCAGATATTGAAGCGACAATGGCACGCTTCAACCGTTGGGAAAGTTCTGAGAAAGGTAAAGGTGAAGACCCAGTTCAAATTAAAAAAGACATGCAACAGTGCATGCAACTTAATTTCTCAGTTTTCCGTGAAGGTGAAGCAATGGCTGAAGGCCTTGCGGAACTTAAAGACATTCGTGAACGTTTACAAAATGCACGCTTGGATGATAAGAGTTCTGACTTCAATACTCAACGTATCGAATGCCTAGAGTTGGACAACCTAATGGAAACTGCATATAGCACAGCTGTTGCAGCAAACTTTAGAACAGAGAGTCGAGGCGCACACAGCCGTTTCGATTTCCCAGAAAGAGATGATGAAAATTGGTTGTGTCACAGCTTGTACTTACCGGGATCTGATTCTATGCGCCGTCGTGATGTCAATATGACGCCGAAGCTTAGAGAAGCGTTTCCGCCAAAAGTACGTTCGTATTAATAGGAGTAGTCATTATGATGTTAGATTTTTCGATTTATCGATACAACCCAGAAGAAGATGATGCACCTAAGATGAAAGATTATCAGTTGGAGGTCGAAGAAGGCCAAGACATGATGGTGCTTGACGCTTTGATTGCATTGAAAGAAAAAGATCCAACGTTGTCGTTCCGTCGCTCGTGCCGTGAAGGTGTGTGTGGTTCCGATGGTATGAACATGAATGGTAAAAACGGCTTGGCCTGTATTACTCCTTTATCTGCTTTAGGTAAAGGCAAAGTTGTTGTACGTCCTCTACCCGGTCTGCCAGTTGTGCGTGATTTAGTAGTAGATATGACTCAGTTTTATACCCAGTATGAAAAAATCAAGCCATTCTTGATTAACGACGACAAGCAGCCTCCAGCGCGCGAGTTTATTCAATCACAAGAAGAGCGGGCTAAATTAGACGGTCTTTATGAATGTATCTTATGTGCATGTTGTTCATCGTCTTGCCCGTCATTTTGGTGGAACCCAGATAAATTTATCGGTCCAGCAGGTTTGTTACACGCATATAGATTCTTAATTGATTCTCGTGATACAGCAACTGATGAACGGTTGAACAATTTAGACGATGCGTTTAGTGTTTTTCGTTGTCACGGTATCATGAACTGCGTTAGCGTTTGCCCCAAAGGACTGAACCCAACAAAAGCGATTGGCCAGATTAAGTCGATGCTATTACAACGGGCTGTTTAGTGCCTCTTTGCCTAGTAAATAGGTGAGTTTGAATGCTAAATAGCCGTCCTGAAAAGGATGGCTATTTTTTTATCCAAACAAAATTATATTACAATTAAGATGGTTAATAATAGATACTGATTTAAATATCCAAGTTTTTTCTATATTTGAGGTTAAATATATGTTGTCTTATACCATTATGGTCGTAGATATCCGCACAAATGCGTAATACTTAATTTACAAAAAGAATCTACTTAGAATACAATACACCCAACTTTTTATATCAAGGCTTGAGAATGCAAGATAGCGTGATGAAAGCATGGTGGGATTCGTCCCACATGGCGGGAGGTAATACCGCTTACATTGAAGAGATGTATGAAGCTTACCTTGAAGATCCACAAAGTATTCCAGAAAACTGGAAAGTTATATTTGACGCACTACCGAAGGTAGACGGTGTAGAGGTCGAATCCAATCACACGCAAATCAAGGCTGACTTTAAACACATGGCCTCATTAGGCCCTGCTGCACGTTTCACTTCTGGTGCTGCGGTAGCTCAAGGCGATGTTCAAAGTGATGAGCGACAGGTAAAAGTATTACAGCTAATTAATGCTTACCGGTTTCGCGGTCATCAGCACGCTAACCTAGATCCATTAAGGTTGTGGATACAACCAAAAGTTCGAGATTTGGAATTAAAACACCATAACTTATCAGAGAGCGATTTCGGTGCCATGTTTAATCTTGGCTCATACGCAATCAATGCTGATAAAATGGGCTTGGGGGATCTGTTTAAGTCACTTAATCGCACCTATTGTGGTTCGATTGGCTCTGAGTACATGCATATTACAGATACCGAACAGAAACGTTGGCTACAACAACGTATTGAATCGGTTGAAGCCAAACCAGTGATTGCCCGAGACGAGAAAGTAAATATTCTCAAAGGGCTCATTGCAGCTGATGGTATGGAAAAATACTTAGGTGCGAAATTTACTGGTGCCAAGCGATTTTCACTAGAGGGCGGCGACGCCTTAGTGCCAATGCTTAAAGGTTTGATTACCCAAGCTGGGGCATTTGGAACTAAAGAAGTAGTGATTGGTATGGCTCACCGGGGCCGCTTAAATGTATTGGTTAACGTGTTAGGTAAAAACCCATCGGTTTTATTTGATGAATTTGCCGGTAAACATGATGATACTTTAGGTGCAGGTGATGTTAAGTACCATGCCGGTTTCTCATCTGACTTTGCAACATCAGGCGGTAACGTCCACTTAGCACTTGCCTTTAACCCGTCGCACTTAGAAATTGTGAACCCAGTAGTAATGGGGTCGGTAAGAGCTCGATTGCAAAGACGTAATTGCGAAGATGGTTCAGCGGTATTACCTATCACGATCCATGGTGACGCAGCAATTGCTGGTCAGGGTGTTGTGCAAGAAACGTTTAATATGTCGCAAACCCGTGGTTTTAAAGTGGGTGGTACCGTTCGGATTGTTATCAACAACCAAGTTGGTTTTACCACATCTAAGATTGAAGATGCCCGTTCAACGCAGTATTGTACAGATATTGCAAAAATGGTTCAGGCTCCGATTTTTCACGTAAATGCGGATGATCCTGAAGCTGTCATGTTTGTTACCAAACTAGCTCTGGACTATAGAAATAAATTTAAACGCGACGTGGTCATAGACTTAGTTTGTTATCGTCGTCACGGTCACAATGAAGCCGACGAGCCAAGCGCTACGCAGCCGCTCATGTACCGAAAAATTAAAAAACATCCAGTGGCTAGACAAATTTATGCAGAACAATTGATTGCTGAAGGCATAATTGAGAAACATGAAGTTGACAAATTGATGTCAGAATATAGAGCTGCACTCGATCACGGCGCTTGCGTTGTCGAAGAGTGGAGGCCTATGACTGAGCACTCAGTAGATTGGTCTCCCTATATTGGGCATGATTGGGATGTTGAATATGACGGCAGTTTAAGCATTGAAAAAATGAAAGAGCTAGGCCAATCACTGATCAATTACCCTGAAAATCATCGTTTACAATCTCGTGTTAATAAACTGTACCTTGACCGCAAAGCAATGGTTGATGGTGAGAAGATGCTTGATTGGGGAATGGCTGAAAACTTAGCTTATGCAAGTATTTTAGCAGATAAAACTAATATTCGTATAACCGGTCAAGACTCCGGCCGCGGAACATTCTTCCATCGCCATGCCGTATTGTACAACCAAGAAGATAATTCTGCGTACTTGCCGTTACAAAACATCTCTGAAGATCAAGGCCGAATCGAAATATATGATTCTGTATTGTCAGAGGCGGCTGTTATGGCATTTGAATATGGATTTGCTACAGCAGAACCGTCTTACTTAACCATTTGGGAAGCCCAATTCGGCGATTTCGCAAACGGAGCGCAAGTGGTGTTTGACCAATTCTTATCGTCAGGTGAAGCAAAGTGGGGTCGCTTATGCGGTTTAACTATGTTGCTGCCGCACGGTTATGAAGGTCAAGGTCCTGAGCACAGCTCAGCTCGCCTAGAACGCTGGTTGCAAATGTGTGCTGACCATAACTGGCAAGTATGTGTGCCGTCTACACCTGCGCAAGTATATAATATGCTTCGTCGTCAGGCAGTTCGACCTATGCGTCGACCATTGATTGTTATGTCGCCAAAATCATTACTTCGTCATCCACTCGCGGTTTCTGCTATGGAAGAGTTGGCTGCTGGTGTATTTTACAACGTAATTGATGAAGTTGATGAGCTAGACCCACAGCATGTTAAACGTGTTGTTATGTGTTCAGGAAAGGTGTATTACGACTTGCTCGACCAGCGTCGCAAAAATAAACAAAACGACGTTGCAATTATTCGTCTAGAGCAACTGTATCCATTCCCTCAGGAAGAGTTCAAAGCCATTATGGCGAGATATGAACATGTGACTGACTGGATTTGGTGTCAAGAAGAACCACAGAATCAAGGTGCATGGTATTGTAGCCAACATCATTTCTGGCAATCAATTCCGCACGGATCTAACTTAACTTATGCAGGTCGAAAAGCTTCGGCTTCTCCTGCAGTTGGCTATGTTTCTGTGCACAACCAACAACAAAAAGCGTTGGTTGAAGACGCTCTTACAATAAACTAAGGAACCCTGATGACAATTGAAATAAAAGTTCCCGTATTACCTGAATCAGTCGCAGATGCAACAATCGCAACTTGGCATGTTAAAGCCGGCGAAACTGTTACCAGAGACCAAAATCTGGTGGATATCGAGACTGACAAAGTAGTATTGGAAGTAGTAGCACCTGAAGACGGCGTCTTATCAGAAATTATACATGGTGAAGGTGATACCGTTTTAGGTGAGCAAGTCATCGGTAAAGTGGAAGCGGGAGGCTCTGCCAAGTCAGCTCCAAAATCACAAGCACCAGCAGCGTCAGAATCAGCTGCTCCAGCTTCTTCAGGCGAGACTACTGCGATTAAAGTTCCTGTATTACCAGAATCTGTTGCCGATGCAACAATAGCTACTTGGCATGTTCAGCCAGGCCAAGCGGTAAAAAGAGATCAAAATATTGTTGATATTGAAACCGACAAAGTGGTGCTAGAAGTAGTAGCGCCAGCTGACGGCTCAATTTCTGAAATTTTAGCGCAAGAAGGCGAAACAGTGCTTGCAGAAGCCACTATTGCAAACTTTGTTGCCGGTGCTGCGGCAACGACTGCAACAGTAGTTGCAGTCGTTGAGCAAGATGATGAAGGTGATTCGGATGCGTTAAGTCCTTCTGTTCGCCGGTTACTTGCTGAAAAAGGTGTTGATGCTAGTAAAGTCAGCGGGACAGGCAAAGGCGGTAGAATAACGAAAGAAGATGTTGAAAAACATTTGAAATCAGTGCCTCCAGCTGCTGCGTCTCCTTCTGCTGCGCCGTCAGCACCGGCTGCGCCGTTTGTAGCAGCGGGTGAACGTACTGAAAACCGCGTACCCATGACACGTTTACGTAAAACAATCGCTAATCGTTTGTTACAGGCAAAAAATACGACGGCAATGTTAACCACGTTTAACGAAGTTAATATGAAGCCAATCATGGACTTGCGTAAGCAATACCAAGAGAGCTTTGAAAAGCGTCATGGCATTCGTCTAGGTTTTATGTCTTTCTACGTTAAAGCAGTAACTGAAGCACTAAAACGTTTCCCAGAAGTTAATGCATCAATTGACGGCGATGATATTTGTTACCATAACTACTTTGATATCTCGATAGCAGTTTCTACACCTCGTGGTTTAGTCACGCCTATTTTGCGTGATACTGACACTCTGGGTATGGCTGGTGTTGAAAAAGGAATTAAAGAATTAGCGCTTAAAGGTCGCGATGGAAAACTAGCTTTGTCTGATCTACAAGGTGGTAACTTCACTATCACTAATGGTGGTGTATTTGGTTCATTAATGTCTACGCCGATTATCAATCCGCCGCAAAGTGCGATTTTGGGAATGCATAAAATCCAAGACCGTCCAATGGCTGTGAATGGTAAGGTTGAGATATTACCAATGATGTATTTGGCATTATCCTACGATCATAGAATAGTCGACGGAAAAGAGTCGGTTGGCTTTTTGGTAACAGTTAAAGAAATGTTAGAAGACCCAACTCGTTTGTTACTTGATGTGTAAATATTAAGTTAGTAGCGAACTTTGAATCGAAAAACACAGTTGATAATGGAGTTATCAACTGTGTTTTGGCCAAGTTTGTGATAGAATTTGGGATAATTAAAACAAGTCGCCCGTAGTGCGTTTCTTAGGAATCGATGGCGGCTTTTCTATTAAATAAAATCGGATAAATCAACATGAATTTGCATGAATACCAGGGCAAACAGTTATTTAAAGAATACGGTTTGCCAGTATCTGAAGGATACGCTGCTGAGACTCCTCAAGCTGCTGTTGAAGCTGCAGACCGCATTGGCGGAACTGAATGGGTAGTCAAATGTCAAGTACACGCTGGCGGTCGCGGTAAAGCGGGCGGTGTGAAACTTGTTAAAGACAAAGCTGATATTAGAGCGTTTGCTGAAAACTGGCTTGGTAAAAACCTAGTTACATATCAAACAGATGAGAAAGGCCAGCCGGTCAGTAAGATTCTTGTTGAAACATGCACTGATATTGCTCAAGAGTTGTACTTAGGCGCTGTAGTTGATAGAACGTCACGCCGAATCATTTTCATGGCATCTACTGAAGGCGGCGTTGAAATTGAGACGGTTGCTGAAGAAACGCCAGAGAAAATTCTGAAAGCTGAAATTGATCCGTTAGTTGGCGCTCAGCCATTTCAAGCAAGAGAAATTGCATTTAAATTAGGCCTAAAGGGTGTTCAGATCCGTCAGTTCACCACTATTTTTATGGGTTTGGCTAAGATGTTTGAAGATCTAGACTTAGCGATGATCGAAATCAATCCACTAGTTATCAAAGCAGATGGTGATCTACATTGCTTGGACGCTAAATTAGGTGTTGATGGCAATGCGTTATATCGTCAGCCTAAAGTTCGTGACATGAACGATCCATCTCAAGAAGATGCTCGTGAAGCTCATGCGGCTAAATTTGAATTGAACTATGTTGCCCTAGATGGCAATGTTGGTTGTATGGTTAATGGTGCAGGCTTAGCAATGGGAACGATGGATATCGTTAACTTGCATGGCGGTAGCCCGGCTAACTTTCTCGATGTTGGGGGCGGCGCAACTAAAGAACGTGTTGCTGAAGCATTCAAGATCATTTTGTCAGACAGCAAAGTTAAAGCCGTATTGGTTAACATATTCGGTGGCATTGTGCGTTGCGACATGATTGCTGAAGGTATTATCGGTGCAGTTAAAGAAGTTGGTGTTAATGTCCCTGTAGTTGTTCGTCTTGAAGGTACGAACGCGGAACTAGGCCGTGCAGTACTTGCGGGTTCTGGTTTAGATATCATTGCTGCAGAGTCATTGACGGATGCTGCACTTAAAGTTGTTGCTGCTGCGGAGGGCAAATAATGTCGGTATTAATTAATAAAGACACTAAAGTTATCTGCCAAGGTTTTACTGGCGGTCAAGGTACTTTCCATTCTGAGCAAGCAATTGCTTATGGAACGCAAATGGTTGGCGGTGTAACTCCTGGTAAAGGCGGTTCAACGCATTTAGGTCTTCCTGTATTCAATACAGTGAAAGAGGCAGTTGAAACAACAGGCGCTACGGCAACTGTTATTTATGTGCCTGCACCATTTTGTAAAGATTCAATTATTGAGGCTGTAGATGCTGGTATCGAATTAGTGGTTTGTATCACTGAAGGTATTCCACCTAGCGATATGCTTTATGTTAAAGAATACGTGGACCAAAAAGGCGCACGTATGATTGGACCTAACTGTCCGGGTGTTATCACGCCAGGCGAATGTAAGATTGGTATTATGCCAGGTCACATTCATATGCCAGGTAAAGTGGGTATTGTTTCTCGTTCGGGTACATTAACTTACGAAGCAGTTAAGCAGACTACTGACGAAGGTTTTGGCCAGTCAACTTGCGTTGGTATTGGTGGCGATCCAATTCCAGGCTCTAACTTCATCGATATTTTGAAGTTGTTTCAAGAAGATCCTGCAACTGAAGCAATCGTGATGATTGGTGAAATTGGCGGAACTGCGGAAGAAGAAGCGGCAGAATACATTAAAGCGCATGTGACCAAGCCTGTTGTTTCTTATATCGCTGGTGTGACAGCACCTGCAGGTAAGCGCATGGGACATGCGGGCGCAATCATTGCTGGCGGTAAAGGTACCGCTGACGAGAAGTTTAAAGCTTTAGAGGCGGCTGGCGTTAAAACTGTCCGTTCTCTTGCTGAGATCGGCAAAGGTTTACGTGAGATTACCGGTTGGTAATTTAGCTGCGCAAATTTGAGTTCAAAAACCTGCCATATGGCGGGTTTTTTTTACCCTAAAATAATCTAATTAATTACTCGCTCGCCATTTTTATCTACACATTACTTTAGGGAAATAGTATGTTTACTAATCGTAAAAGCAATAAATTTAGCTTTCTAGGAATAGCATGTTCAGTTGTTCTGTTAGGTGCTTGCTCACCCTCAGATTCTCAACGTTTATCCTCAGACACGACTGGAGTAAAGACGATGGAAAGTCAGCATGAGTTAATCATCGACTCACATCCCCATTCAGCACAAGGTCAAGGCAAGCCAGTAGTTTATCAAGTGTTCACGCGTTTATTTGGCAACAAAAGTGTTGTTAATAAGCCTTGGGGAACGCTCGAAGAGAATGGTGTTGGTAAATTTAGTGACTTTGATGCCGTTGCATTGCAAAGCATAAAATCACTTGGTGCCTCTTACATATGGTATACCGGTATTCCTCATCATGCCGTTATAAATGATTATACAGAATTTGGTATCTCGTTAGACGATCCTGATGTGGTGAAAGGGCGAGCAGGCTCTCCTTTTGCTGTCAAAGACTATTACAGCGTTAACCCTGATTTAGCGGATGACCCCGCAAATAGACTCGCTGAATTTGAAGCATTAATCAAACGCACCCATGATCAGCAGCTAAAAGTCATTATTGATATTGTGCCAAACCACTTGGCGCGTGACTACGGTTCGTTAAGTAAACCTGAAGGGGTTACCGATTTTGGTGAACGTGACAATATGGATGTTGAATATGCTCGCGATAATAATTTTTACTATGTGGTGGGTGAATCATTCAAAGTACCGTTAAGCGAGAACGGATATGAACCACTAGGTGGTGAGTTGCATCCGCTATCTGACGGTAAGTTTTTTGAAATACCAGCGAAGTGGTCGGGTAACGGTTTACGCGCCGCACAACCAGAATTTAACGACTGGTACGAAACGGTAAAAATTAATGTAGGTGTGAAGCCAGACGGTAGCTTTGACTTTGATTCCTTACCCAAGGAATATGCAAACAAATCGATAGCAGAACATGCTGCTTTTTGGAAAGGTAAATCGGTTCCTGATTCATGGCTGAAATTTGAGCAAATAGTCCATTATTGGCTCGATAAAGGAGTAGACGGCTTTCGTTATGATATGGCTGAAATGGTGCCTGTTGAATTCTGGTCTTATCTTAACTCTTCAATAAAAACGAAGGCCCCTGATGCCTTCTTATTGGCTGAGGTGTATGACCCGAGTTTGTATCGTGATTATTTAAACTTAGGTAAAATGGACTATTTGTATGACAAAGTGGAGTTTTACGACTCACTTAAATTATTAATGCAAGGCAAAGGCGTCGCTCAAGCATTAGAAGATATTCAATCCGCTAATGCTGATATTGATGTGCATATGCTGCATTTTCTTGAAAATCATGATGAACAACGCATTGCTAGCAAGTATTTCGCCGACAGCGCAGAGAAAGGAAAGCCGGCAATGGTGGTTTCGGCTTTGATTAGTAAGTCTCCTAGCATGTTGTATTTTGCACAAGAGGTGGGTGAAGATGGGTCAGAACAAATGGGGTTTGGTAGCCCATCACGCACAACGATATTTGACTATGCTGGTGTGCCGGCGCATCAACGCTATATGAACAATGGTGAGTTTGATGGTGGGCAATCCACTGAATCCGAAAAACAGTTACGTGCTTTTTATGAGCGTCTAATGACAATTTCGGCGAATCATCCAACTATGCTGGGGAAATACCAAAGTTTGCACTCATTGAACAGTAAAGTAGCTAAAAACAATAATGATAGTATCAATGGTTATTCCGAGTCGCAGTTCTCATTTGTTAGGTGGAATGATGACAAAGCATTAATTGTTATTAGTAATTTTAGTGAAGATGCGCAATCAAGCGTAACGATTAAGTTACCTATATCGTTGCTAACCCAGTGGGAAGTGAACGAGGGGAGTTATACCGCGACTGATTTATTAAATGGTTTTGCTTACAAAATGCAAGTTGCTAGGAAGCGATCCGGTGCATCTGTGAGCGTTCAATTGAATGGGTTACAGTCGGCGGTGCTTGAAATTAACTTAAATGAGCAAGCGAAATGAATTGTTTGCGCCGCAGACCCGCTAAAATACAAAATTCTGGCTATTGTATTGGCTTCAAAGTGATATACTTCTGAAAAAAATAGCCCTACCTAATTAAGGAACAAATACACATGGCCGACACTGAGCATCGACCGTCCAATTTTATTAGACAAATTATTGATAAAGATTTGCAAAGTGGTTTACATTCAACCGTATCTACTCGCTTTCCGCCTGAGCCAAATGGTTACCTACATATCGGCCATGCTAAGTCTATTTGCCTAAATTTTGGAATTGCTCAGGATTATCAAGGCACTTGTAATTTGCGATTTGATGACACCAATCCTGAAAAAGAAGATATCGATTTCGTAAATTCAATTAAGCAGGATGTTAGCTGGCTTGGTTTTGAGTGGAGTGGTAAAGAACGTTATTCATCCAACTATTTTGACCAATTACACGACTATGCAGTTGAATTAATTGGAAAAGGATTAGCGTACGTTGATTTTAGTTCGCAAGAAAAAATGCGTGAATTACGTGGGACGCTAACTCAACCTGGAACTAACAGTCCTTATCGAGACTCGAGTTGTGAAGATAATTTGGTGCTTTTTGCAAAAATGCGTGCCGGCGAATACAAAGAGGGTGAGTGTAGTTTGCGCGCTAAAATTGATATGACGTCATCATTTATGTGTATGCGCGATCCTGTTATTTATCGTGTTAAATTTGCTCACCACCATCAAACTGGTGACAAGTGGTGCATTTATCCAATGTATGATTTTACGCATTGCATTTCGGATGCGTTAGAAGGTATTAGTCACTCTTTATGTACCCTAGAATTTCAAGATAATCGTCGATTATATGACTGGGTCATTGAACATATTTCGATCGACTGCAGACCAAGACAATATGAGTTTTCTCGCCTTAATTTAGAATATACGGTATTGAGCAAACGCAAACTAATTCAACTTGTTGAAGAAAATCATGTCACTGGTTGGGATGATCCTAGAATGCCCACAGTCGCGGGTATTCGCAGAAGAGGTTATACATCGGCTTCTGTTAGAGAATTTTGCGCGCGCATTGGTGTGACCAAAATGGATAATTTGGTTGAGATGAGCATGCTAGAAGCATGTATTAGAGACGAATTAAACGCTAATGCGCCGCGCAGAATGGCCGTGTTGGATCCACTTAAAGTGATTATTGAAAACTATCCATCAGACCAAGTTGAATGGCTTGATGCACCTAATCATCCGGCTAATGAGACAATGGGGACACGTAAAGTCCCATTCAGCAAAGAGTTGTGGATTGAAAAAGAAGACTTCAAAGAGTCAGCTAATAAAAAATTCAAACGCTTAGTGCTGGACAAAGAAGTACGCTTACGTAATGCCTATTTTTTGCGCGCTGAGCGCTGTGACAAAAATGAAAATGGTGAAGTAACAACTGTCTATTGTACGTATGATGCAACAACACTTGGCAAAGACCCTGAAGACGGTCGAAAAGCCAAGGGGGTCATTCATTGGGTGAGTGCAACCGAGGGTAAGCAAGCAGAGGTTCGCTTGTATGACAGGCTATTTAATTCAGCAAACCCAGCGTCTGAGGAGGATTTTACCGCGACGATTAATTTGGAATCATTAATCGTGAAAAATGGGATCGTCGAACCGTCCTTAGCAACAGCTGAAATCGGTGATACTTTTCAATTTGAAAGGACCGGGTATTTCTGCATCGACAAGGATAGCAAGACTAACGCGTTGGTTATTAACAGAACCGTTGAGCTACGCGATACTTGGGCGAAAATAAATCAATAAACTAGGTTAGTTGCTAAAACACTGAGTTATTGTTGTTACAGTAACTCGGTTGTGAATGATAAATAAAAGGGTAAACCAGTAAATTGGGTTACCCTTTTTTCATTTTTGCCATTCACCTTATGCAAATTTCGAGCGAATATCTGAAATTTATTGCGGCTGACAATCCAACGATTGGCCATTTACGTCTTTGCTATCATCAGAGGCCAAATACAAATAAGTAGGCATGATATCCTCTGGTGTTTTTAATGAATCAGGCTTTTCACCGGGAAAGGCTTTTGCTCTCATTGTGGTCCTTGTTCCACCAGGATTAATACAATTGAATCTAACCCCTGAATTTTTATATTCATCGGCGAGTACCTGCATCATGCCTTCCGTTGCAAACTTAGAAATGCTATATGTTCCCCAATATGCACGACCTAGTCTACCGACCGAAGACGTTGTATAAATAACCGAGGCTAACTTATTTTTCTTTAATAACGGCAATAGTGCTTGAGTCATAAAAAACTGGCTATTAAGGTTAACCTGATTAACTTCTATGAATTCAGATTCCTTTATTTCTTCGAAAGGGCACAAATTACCCAAAATGCTCGCATTAAACAAAACAACATCAATTTTTTTGTACTGCCCCTCGATACTCGCAACCATATCTTGGTAGTGTTTGGGCGTAGCACCTTTAAAGTCAATCGGCACGATTGTTGGAGTTACGCCACCATTGTTTATTATTGCATCATACGTACTTTCCAGCTTTGCGACGGTTCTACCCAGCAAGATAAGCTCCGCACCGTACTTTGCGAAAGTAATAGCGGCTTGCTTACCAATCCCATCACCCGCACCAGTAATGATAATTGTTTTATTTTGTAAAGCATTTTCTGTAGTTTTGTATTCTGAGTGTGATTGCATAGTTGCACTGATTGTCGTTGGCTAATAATCTAAGGCACGCATGTTAACGCACTATATAATCGGGCTAAAGCGGTTCGTGCTGATTTATGTAAAATTATGATCTTTAATTACAAAGTATTAACAAACCTTTGCAAAGTTCACTCAAAGTCAATACTATTACAACAACTATAACTGGTCATACTTGTTAGACTATCCGAATTACCAGCGCGTTGAACTTAAAGGACGCGTTCTGGGAAATTATTATCTGTAAGCAAGTGGGGAAAATGAATGAATAAATTATTAATTAGTACTGGTGTTTTGGCTGTGTTAGGCCTGGCTGGCTGCGGCGGCGATACACTGGAAGAGATTAGAACTGAATCGACGCCACAAACGCCTTTTTCGCGCATCGTTTTTGATCCTGCAAATGGTAATCTGAATATTCCAAATGACTTATTAATGCTTCCAGGAGCTGATGGTTTTTTCGATTATACGCTAAATATTCCTGTTGCCGACCCTACAAACTTCGGTGATCCGCAAAACGCGTTGAATATTCTTGATGGGTGGTCTACGAACCAGCCTTTCGTGATCGACGTTGAGACGCCACCAAATACGTCACTTAACGCTGATACGCTAAGTGCCGGTGTGCATTTATATGAAGCTACGCTGGGCTTAAACCAACAAGACGCAGATTGTGCTGCTATTCCTATTCCCAGTGCAGGCTGTAAAGTTGGTGATAAATTGACTTTTGGTGTTGATTACGTGCTTGGCTTGGCCGACAGTAACACAATCACGGTCGTTCCTCTTAAACCCTTAAAAGCTGCTCAAGGTTATTTGTTAGTAATGACAGAAGATCTTAAAGATTCATCAGGAAAGCCGGTGAAAGGCTCATCGACATGGGACTTAGTTGCGCAGGATATTGAGACTAAACCGTTGGCAACAGAGTCACAGCTAAACCTACAAACATTGATAAACTTGCATTTAGGCTCATTGGCCAATGCTGGTGTGCAAACTGATAACGTAACCTATGTTTCAGCATTTACAACACAGTCAGTCAGTAATGTACTCGATACTGTCAAACAACTCATGATTGCTGAATTTGCAGGACGAGCTGCTGCAGGTGACCCAACGGCAGGTCAAGCATTACCAGCTATTGTTGCCAGAGACGTTGAATCTGCAAGTAACTCGATGGAAGCATTGGGTCTGGTTTCAGCGCAGCTTGTTGCTGGTGCAGTTCAACAGGGGATTGCGGCCTTACCACCTGAAGCTGAAGGTCTAATTACTGCTATTAACGCAGCTGATTTTTCTTCGTTTACAACGTGTTCAGGCTTATTAGTTAGCGCTGGCGGCGGATTTGGTAACGAAACTACTGAAGTGAACGTTTTTGCCGCGGGTGTTTCTGTTGGTATTCTGGGTCAAGTTGGCCAATTCTGTGCGGCGGGTCGTTTTGAAGGTAATATCTCATTACCTTACTATTCAGCTATTCCTACTGCCGAAAATCCATTAGCGCCAATCAATAGCTTTTGGACAGCGGCTTGTGACAGCGGTATGATTTTAGCTACCGCCGGTGCGGTACTGGCCAATGCTACTCCTGGTCCAAATGCAGCATTGTGTACCCAAGTTGGTTTGGCGGATGTACGAATTGATGGTCAATTACTTGATCGTGATCGCAACTTAACGAAATTTAGCCCTGTTCCACAGCCGATGGGCTCAAATATGGGTTTTGAAACGTTAGACGTGCAAGTAACTGTGCCTAATCCACAAGTTGCTGCTGCTCTTGGCCTCACTCTTGAGAAGCCGGAGGGTGGTTGGCCTGTCGTGATCTTGGCTCACGGTATTACATCTCAAAAAGAAGACATGCTGGCAGTTACTGGTGCTTTATCACTAGCTGGTTTTGCTACATTTGCGATCGATCAACCTATTCACGGTTCACGTGGGTTTGACCTAAATGGCGATGGCGTTGATGAATTAAATGCAACAACGGTTAGCGCTACACATTATTTGAATCTAGCTGTGCTGCCCGCAGGGAGAGATAACTTACGTCAAAGTGTTTCTGATTTATTAGGCTTAAGATTAGGCTTAAATGCGGTTGTTGATACGACCGCATCACAATCAGTTGATATCGATACATCGAATGTTTCAATCTTTGGTGTATCTCTTGGCGCAATTACAGGCGGTAACTTTGCATCGGTTGCTAATACTGGTTTTGTGGGTCCGTTGAGCGCTTTTGATAACATGTTTGCGATCCAAGCTGCGTCTTTGGAATCTCCTGGAGGCGGTACTGCAAACTTTTTATTAGAGTCAGCAGCATTCGGCCCGTTGATTAAAGGCTTACTGCTGTCGCAAGGTTCGCCAGATTTTCAGTCTTTCTTGATTAGTACATTTGGCACGGTTGATGTGTCTGAAGCACAATTAGTAGGCGCGGTGAATGGTTTCCTAGCGGCCTTATCGACAGACCAGCTTGCAGGAGCAAATGCATTGTTTAATCAGTTCGCGTTTGCTGCGCAAACCATGATTGATTCGGCTGATCCAATAAACTACTTCACGGCTTTGGCAGATAATACGCCAGTACACATGATGACTGTGATTGGAGATGGTGGTGACAATCTGCCAGACCAAGTTATCCCAGTAACAACAGCCCTACCTTTGGCCGGTCAGCAAGCGTTAGCAGATATTATGGGCTTAGAGCTAATATCTGTTACTACAGTAAGTACTTCACCTGTAAGCGGTATTGTGAAGTTTATTGAGGGCGCTCATGCAAGTAGTTTAAGTCCTGCTAGTAGCCCCGCGGTTACAGAAGAAATGCAGCGCCAAGTGGCAAACTACTTTGGGTCAAGTGCAACCGCAATTGTGGTGACAAATGAAGCTGTTGTAGCTAATTAGTATTATGCGTCAACAATATTAAACAGACTGAAAAAGCCAGCAAAATTTGCTGGCTTTTTTGTCTGTCCAATAAGAAGCCAGAGGCATATGTTATAGAAGTGGACTATTAAAAAAATATAACCGATGCGAAGCATGGGTAATTAGGCCAAATTTGTCTCTATTTTGACTTTATAGCGTGTTTGTATGGTATAAGATTACATTTTGCATGCACATGAACATGTTCATGAATAATGTAGAAAAAAAGTATGACAAAATAAATGAATGGCCGCTAAGTCCTTTTCTTTTTTGTTTTTGGCCCAAGATAGGGCATAGTAAATGCGGTAAACTGGAGTGGAATTTGGAATTTTTATTTGTATATGGTTTGTTTTTGGCAAAGGCAATTACCATTGTTATAGCCATAATAGTTGTTGTCGGCTTTATTATTAGTGTGGCGGTCAAACAGAAGCAGTCAAGCGCTAGCGGTAACCTTGAATTTGAGTCTTTGTCAGAATATTTTGACGATATTAAAAGCGAAGCACAGCTCGTGCTTTTAGACAAAGACGAGCTGAAGAAGTTTGAGAAAGCAGAAAAACTAAAACAGAAAAAGAACGCAAAGTCATCAAAAAAAGATGAAGAAAAGAAAAACAATATGTTCGTTTTGCATTTCAATGGTTCTATGAACGCGCAAGAGGTTGAGCAATTGCGCGAAGAGGTTACAGCAATATTGTGTGTTGCAACAAAAGATGATGAAGTGTTGGTCAACGTCGAGAGTGGCGGTGGTGTTGTACACGGGTATGGTCTTGCTGCGTCTCAATTACAACGTATTAAAGATAAAGAAATTAAGTTAACCGTTAGTGTAGATAAAGTGGCTGCAAGTGGCGGTTACATGATGGCCTGCGTCGCAGACCACATTATTAGTGCGCCTTTTGCTATTATTGGTTCGATTGGTGTTATTGCTCAACTACCTAATTTCAATAAAGTGTTAAAGAAAAACGACATTGAATTTGAACAACATACGGCCGGTGATTTTAAGCGTACGTTAACTATGTTTGGTGAGAACTCAGATGAAGGTCGCACTAAATTCAAGGAAGAGATTGAAGATGTGCATGTCATGTTCAAAGAGTTTGTTAAACAAAATCGTCCGCAGCTTGATATTGATAAAGTAGCGACGGGTGAATACTGGTATGGTCAACGTGCTAAAGCATTAAATTTAGTCGATGAATTGAAAACATCAGATGACTTTTTAATGGATGCAAATAACCGTTATAGATTGTTTCATATTAAATATGCGACGAAGAAAACATTCGCTCAGAAGCTGGGGTTTTCAGCCTACCAAGCAATCGAGCAGACCCTTATGCGATTAGTAGATGCGGGTAACAAGCTATACCGTTAGTTTAAAAAGCAAATTGCAGACAATAAAAAAGCGGCTAGGCCGCTTTTTTAATTATTAACCTAAGCATAGCTTACTTTAAGCATAAATAAGTGGTGCTATCTCGGTGCTTTGGCACCTGAATTAGTATCTTGAATCTGCTTAGTGTAAAAGTCTTTCACCGAAAAGTTGGACGCCGGCTTTTTAGCCTTTGCTTTAGTTGGTGCTTTTGGCTTTGCAGCTTTCGGCTTCTCTACTTTAGCTTCTTTCGCCGGTTTTTCTGCTTTTGCTTTTTTAGGAGCAGGAGCAGCAGAGCCCATACTATCAGCCATTTCTTCAAGTTGCGCTAAGCGAATGTTTTTACCACCGTCTACACTGTACCAACCACCTTTAGCTTCGATTGTTGGTACTTTGCCATGTGCCGCTTCGTAAGCTGCTGTGAATTTTGCTAAGACGCTATCTTTGTCTAATTTGCTCATACGTTCTTATGAACCCTTTTTATTATAGTAATGTTAATATACCTTTTTTATTTCAAATGTCTAATTTGAGTGTTTGGAGATATATTTTTTGTGAAAAGACATGAATTTATTACATTAATTGACGCTTTGCTGTTGCCACATGCAATTAATGATTATTGTCCCAATGGGCTGCAAGTGGAAGGCGCTGAACAGATTACAAAAGTAATTACAGGTGTTACAGCATCCCAAGCGTTGATTGATGAAGCAATAAAGCGCAAGGCCGATTGTATTTTGGTGCATCACGGTTATTTTTGGAAAGGCGAATCACAGCCAATTACGGGCATCAAGATGCGCCGTATTAAATCACTTTTAACTCATAATATTAATTTGCTCGCTTATCATTTACCCATTGATATACACCCAACACTCGGTAATAACGCACAATTAGGTAATATATTGAATGTGAGCGATATTCGGTCTCATCCGGTTCTAAAGCCAAGTGGCATTGTAATGTCCGGAGAGTTGGCAGTTGAAATTGATGCGACAAGTTTTCAAAAACAAATCGCGACTGCATTAGATCGAAATGTATTGCATGTGAGTGGCAGCTCGAACAGACCAATAAAGCGAGTTGGGTGGTGTACAGGCGGAGGTCAAAGTTATATTGATGCTTGCGCAGAGTTAGGTATTGATGCCTTCATTTCTGGCGAAATATCAGAGCAAACTACACATAGCGCGAGAGAACTCGATATTCATTATTTTGCTGCGGGTCACCATGCTACAGAACGTTATGGTGTTAAAGCCTTAGGTGAGTATTTAAATAAAGCGTGTGGAATTGATGTTGAGTTTGTGGATATTCATAATCCAGCATAACGTCAGTGTTGAGATATAGCCATTGCGCAATTGGTTTTTACCCATCAGATAGCGCTTGGAAAACGGCAATAATAGATTGCTAAAATTAAGTTTCATCAACCCTTTATTTCGATATTAGGCGTGTAAAATAAAACATGAAAGAAAAAAAAGTAGCTACGCCAACAGATACATTTTTCAATGGTATTGCCAATAAATTTGACAACAATATCTATGGCACGAGCAAAGGGCGTTTGCGTCATCAGGTATTACTGCATTACTTGTCGGGGCTAATTCATTCAACAATACCTTTCGATGTATTAGATGCTGGGGGTGGGACAGGGGTTATGTCACTAGAATTCGTCCAAGCTGGCCATAACGTAACTCTTTGCGATGGCTCAGAGGAAGTGCTCGATATAGCTAGGCAACGCTTGGCAGGTGCAAAAAATACGCATCTTGAAAAAACAGACATATTGTCACTTAACTATCCTCAACAATTTGATGTCATACTTTGTCATGCTGTACTTGAATGGGTGCTGGAGCCCCTTGTGATTATCGATAAATTATTTACTCAGTTACGCAAGGGGGGGCGATTATCGTTGAGTTTCTTTAATCGCGATGCCGCTCTATTTAATAACGCTATTTGGGGTAATTTTGACTATATTGATGCTGGCCTGAAAGCGCGTAATCAAGTTAGATTAAATCCCCATAACGCGCAACGTCCAAACGATATTATTCAATATATTAACGACAGTTATCCGACCTACACAATTGAACACAAAGCCGGAGTGCGTTGTTTTCATGACTACTTACAAGACCGCAGTAAACAAGTCGTTGAGTATGACAAAATATTGGCATTAGAAATCAAATATGGGGCAACCGAGCCTTATATGTGGCTCGGTAAGTACTTTCATTTAATTATTCTCAAAGGCTGAAGAAGCTTAGCCTGCAATAGCTTAATGCAAATTAAGCTATTAACGCAGCAGTGATGTCAGCTTCAATCTGCGCAGGCTTCGTCGTTGGACTATAGCGTTTTAAAACCTTTCCTTGTTTGTTTACTAAAAATTTAGTGAAATTCCATTTAATTCTTTTACTACCTAAAACACCAGGCACAGCATCTTTTAATAGTGTGTAAATTGGGGCTGAGTGGTCACCATTAACCTCTACTTTTTTAGAAAGAGGGAAGGATAGGTTGAATCGCATCTCGCAAAATTGTGCAATATCGTTATCTGTACCTGGCTCCTGATGACCAAATTGGTCACAAGGAAAGCCAATGACCTCAAAGCCATTTTCTTTATGTTTTTTGTATAAAGCCTCCAGACCATCATATTGCGGCGTAAATCCACATTTGCTTGCAGTATTAACAATGAGGACTACTTTGCCTTCATACTGCTTAAATGGGACTGTTTCTCCGTTGTTAGCGACGTAATCTAGGTCGTAAAATGTGTTAGCCATATTATTCTCTCAATAAAGTATTTTTTGTATTGTAACAGCGAGTGAATAATAGTCAGCAACTTAACGATAATATAATGATTTTTTTACACAATATTTTCTGATAAATGCTCAGCATAGTTAGGCATACTATATGCATCAGGGAAATCGTTTATCTTTTTTCTAATCAAGTTATAGCGTTTACGGTTAGACTTAGATAGATTTTTGTCCTTTAATTCATCTACCAAGGCTAAGGTTTGTTGGTCTTTATATTCAGCCTTTTTAATATCACTTAAACACTGTAACAAATTAAGCGTAAAAGCAGGAACGCTAGAATTTAACCGACGTGCTTTATAAAATAACTCGATAGCGTCGTTTAGATGATTGCCCAGATAGAAAACCATCCCTTGATCGTTAACACGTTTCGCTTTTTCTTCTGACAAACCAAGAGACATTTCTGTCTGTAAAATAAGACTACCTGCTAATATTTGTTCAATTCGGTCATCTTTAGCTGATAACTTGCGATCAACTTCATTCCAAATTTCACGCGCTATATCATCTTTACCCAATCCAAACCAAACTTTAATTGCATCTAACATTGTTGCTAGTTTCGCGTTTTTAGCATCTGCGACGGTTTTGTCTAAAATAATACGTTCAGCTTTTTGTGTGTCGCCTTCCAACATGCAAGCAAGAGCAAGCATAAAATCTCTTTGATGTTGTGTTTGATTATCGAGAATACAGCGGCTAGCGTTTCCAATAAGGCACTTTGCGGCATGCAGTTTGGGGGCCCGTTCACTCATTACAGAATTTTCGGCTAATTGTAAGTGATACCGAGCGAGTTCAATAGTGTACTCGTCAAAGCGTTCCTTTACAGTAAAGTTGCTTTGTCGTTTCTTTTCTAACAGCCTAATTGCTTCATCACTACGGTCTTGCATTTTATAAGCTAGCACCTTCAGTTTAGTCGCTGGGATGGTGAGATCATTTTCTTTTATATTGTCCAGAATTTTCTCTGCTAAGCCATAGTTCTCTTTGCCAATTTCAACGCAAGCCATCCATTCATAAGCTTTTTCTTTGGTTAACTGATCATTAATAAGGTTATCGAGCATGTTTTGGCAATGGCGCCATTGTCCAGACAAAAACTCACTCTTTACCAGTCCCCAATGCGCCCATAAAACATTAGATGAGCGTTCTAGTATATCGTGATAAAGGATAATGGCCTCTGTGTAACGTTGCTCACCTATCAATAAGCGGCCCTTGAGCTTTATAAAGTCAGCGCGCTCGCGTCTGCTCAATGTGCCTTGAAGAGTTTTATCAATGAACTTGAGCGCTTTTGTCGGTTGCTCATTATCTAAATATTCGAGTGCTGGTTTTATTTTTGAACGAACGCTTAGGTAATGATTAAGGGAGGTTTGCAGTGTCTTTATAGTGTAAGGTTTGATAATTAGTACGTCAGGGTGCGTATCTAAAATTTGACTAATTGTTTGTGGTAAGCGGTCAGAGGTTAAAAATACAATACCCATAGAAGGTTTGATCAGTTTTGATTCTGTCAAATACTGTATCCATTCAACGCCATTTTTGTTTTGTCCTAAATGAAAATCTATTACGACAATATCAAAGTCTACTGTCCTTAGGCCATTTCTCAGTTCTTTGCCGTTGGTATAACTTGCAATATCAAACTCACCCATAGACATTAAATGACT
>JAWUVZ010000083.1:0-7713 GCA_034112105.1 Glaciecola sp.
TGTTAAATAGCCATGAATAGTGACGCCATCGCGATTGGTAAAACTGATGGGACGTACTTCTGACATTTCGCTAGGTTCTAGTTTTGCAATCTCAGCAAATAAGAATTTGAGTTTAAGCTTTTTACGGTCAAATAAGTAATAGTCGCCAGAGTTTTTGTCATTCATTGCCATAACAATAAGGGTATTACCGTCAACAGTTTCACTGACAATACGAATACGGTGATCAGGAATCGCAGCCATTAGCTGTTGTAATGCTTTTGCTTTATCGCTTTCAGTATCGACAAAGCGATACTCAGGATAACCATTTTCAAACTCTACCGCGTAGAGAGCGTTTGTTTGGTCGCTCACCCAAGTCATGAATGGATCGACAACATCATGTTGGATGATTTTTTTATGTTTAGCTGTAGCGAGTTCGACTTCGTAAATAGCGCTAGTCGCGCCTTCACCGTGAGCAATAGCATAAATTGATTTGTTGTCTTCGGTGAACGAAATAGGGTAGAAATCGGTTAGCCCGCCCTTAATTCTTTCAGCATCAACCCATTCACCATTTTCATAATAGAAGAGTTGATCATCGTTTTTCTTATCTCTGGCGAAGCTAAAGCGAACGTCTTCTTTATTATCAACAAGGAAGCCTGCATTTGCGATAGGTGAAGTTGTGAGGCGTTTACGTTTACCTGAATAGACGTTGACGCGATATACAAGGGTATATGCATAATTTTGTTTATTCCAAGGAAAGGCCATGACATAAATGTATTTGTCATCATCTTTTAAAGTATCTAAAACAAATGCACTTGCGCGAATAGCTTCATTATTTGAAATACTCGTTCCTGTCGAGCTGCCGCCATTATAACCAAACAGGTATTTAGATTTGCTGCCATCATAATTTACAGCGAGTAACTCACCATAATAATCTGACACTTCACGCTGGGCATGCTTATAGAGTTTTTGTAATACAATCCGCTCATCATTGACCCAATAATAGCGGCCCACTTCTTCATCACCACTGAATTTGACCGCATAAGTCGGCTTCATGGATTCAAGGTTTAGGATGAGCAAGGTGCGCTTTTCATCTTCAATGAGAATAACCGCGAGGTGCTCCCCATCTGGAGATATTTTGACTTCAGAAAACTCTGAATCGGCACTGAAGTCTTTAATTTGCGGAGCCGCAAAAGTGTGGGTGGTAAATAGAACGAGCAAACAACATGTGAGGTATAAAATGCGCAGCATAAATACAGTCCGTGTAATTAATGTTAAAAATGTAACGGTATTGTATTTAATTCAAGTGGTCGGAGCAATACGTACTCATTATTTATTCATTGAGATGAGGTGGAAATATGGACGTATATTACGACTTCCAATTTATGTTGATACCCGTTTGGTTGGCATCTTTGCGCGGTTGAATTTGCTTGAAAGTCATAACGGAGGTACAAAAAAAGCCGACCCCGTTTGCCGGGTATCGGCTTGTTGATATAATATTTTTTAGCTCATTAGCTCATTAGCTCATTACGATTTAATGTTTAGGTTCTTTTTAAGGAATAGAAGCATTTTTTCATAATATTGGGCACGATTGTCATCATTGTAGAAACCATGGCCTTCATCATCCATCACCAGTTTTTCATAGGGATAATCACGTGCTTTAAGGGCTTTTTCTAATGATTCTAGTTGTTCAATGGGCGCTCGTTCATCGTCACCGCCATGTACTAGAAGCAAGTTTGCTTTCAGCTTATCTACATTTTCTGAGGGAGACATCGCCCTTAGTACTTCACTATTTTGACCTAAAACATTTTTAAGGTAACTAGTACCCGAAGCACTATTTGCAATATCTCCTTCATCGAACATCAGTTCTAAATTATAAATCCCTGCAAAACCGATAGCGCATTTGAACAGATCGGGTTCAAGTATTGCGCTTTGCAATGCACTATAACCACCAAAACTACCACCAGAAATACAGATACGGTTTTTATCTACATAACCTTGCTCAATGACATAATGAGTGGCATCGAGAATGTCATATTGTACTTCTGAACCCCATTTTTGGAATCCAGCTTGTTCAAAGTTTTGTCCAAAGCCACCTGAACCACGGAAATTGACTTGTAATACAGCCATCCCTTGATTTGCTAGCATTTGGTTTTGAGTATTAAACCCCCATTCATCTCTTACTCCATGCGGACCACCATGGGGATTGACTACAAGAGGGAGGTTTTTCGCTTCTTTATCATAAGGTAATGTTAAATAGCCGCTAATGACTTTACCGTCTCGGCTGGTAAAACTAATTGGCTTCACTTCTGACATTCGCGCTGGGTCGAGCCATTTCTTGGCAGAGGCTAAGTGTTGGAGTGTGATGGCCTTGGTATCAAATATATAATAATCACCGGGATTTCGATCGTTAAATGCCACCACGATGAGTTTTTCTGAATGACGAGTTTCGCTAACAATACGAACTTGATGGCCAGGTAATGATGCGAGCAACTGCTTTAGCAATTTTGAATGACTGTCTTCTGGATTGACGAAAGCGTAAGACGGATAACCATTTTCAAATTCAACTGCATAGAGTTTTTTGGTAGCTTGGTTTATCCAGTAATTACTGGGATCACTTTTGTCATCTTTAATAATTTGCGTTTTTTCACCTGTTTCTAGATTGATTTCATAAATCCCTAAGGTTTCGCCTTTTACCCGAGCAGCTGCATAAATACTGTTTTTATTTTCGGCAAAAGATATTGGGTAGAAATCATCCAAATTGAGTTTGAGGTTATCGGTGTTAAGCCATTCGCGGTCTTGACGATAAAATACTTTTGTTATGTTGTTTTCATCTTCGCCTGCAACAAAGCGTACTTCACCATCGTGATCGGTTAAAAATCGAGAGTAACCTATAGGCGAAGTGGTGACTTTTCTGCGGAACCCTTTGTATAAATCTACACGGTATACAGTCTGTGATAATTCATAGTTTAAAGAATTAGACTCATTCCATGGGATTGCATTGACGAGCATATAGCGGTCGTCATCGGGAAGGGGATCTAAAATAAATGCCGTTGCTCTTATGGGGGTATTTTTCTTCAGATGTGAACCAGTTTGTTGCTCGCCGCTATTAAAACCAAAAAGGTAAGTTGCTCTTGAGCCATCGGCATTAACAGCCATTAGCTCACCATAATACAGCGGTACGTCACTCCAACCTTTTAAATATTCTTTTTGCAGTACGATTCTTTCATTATTGACCCAAGCGTAATTACCAACTTGGGCATTGCCAGGGAAAAATATCGCGTGATGTATTTGTTTTGTTTTTGCATTTAATATTAGTAGCTTGTCTTTACCATTATGTTTGGTTATTGCACTAATATAATCGCCTGTTGGAGATATTTTTACATTGCTAAATTCAGCCCCTCGGCTAAATAGTCGTGAAGTAGAAAGGCTTTCTGCTGCAAATGCATGGGTGAATAGGCCACCACAGACAAGTAACATAATGGTTAGGTATTTGGTGAAAATCATGAGACATCCTTGTTTAATCGTTCGTTCTTACTTCGTTTTTATGTGGTATAAATATTCGATCTGATACGGTTTAAGGGTAAAGGAAGAGTCAGTAGCATTGGCAGCAAAAGGACCGAACTAGCATCCTTTATTGATGCGATATTAACTTCTTAGCAATTGCTGTTGAATAAACGTCCACTGTTCATCAAAGTGTTGTGTTGGCTTTTGTTTAAACTCACTGCGGACAAATTGTGAAATACGTCCTTCTGCAAAGGCTAGCAACAAATTAGCTAAAATAGCTTCATCGATATTAAAGCCTACGCCTTCACGCAAGGTTTTTTCACGTAGAATTTGTTTGATGTGTGTTTCTATTTTGGCAAATAATACGTCAATTCTACTGCGTAAACGCTCGTTTTCACCTAGCAAGGCATCGCCATTAAGCACCCTTGAGATGCCTGGGTTACGTTCAGAAAATACTAATAGCAGGTGTAATACCAACTGGCAGCGGGTCATGGTGTCTTTTTCTTCGTCCATGATGATGTTTAAGCGTGATAAAATCGCATCTTCAATAAATTCGATTAAGCCTTCGAACATCCGCGCTTTACTGGGGAAGTGTCTATACAGAGCAGCTTCTGACACGCCCACTTCGGCGGCGAGCTTTGCTGTTGTTATACGTTGACCTGGGCTGGTTTCGAGCATTTGTGCTAAGCATTGTAAAATATGCTCACGACGGTTTATTTTAGGGCTTTCAGCCATTATCTGTTCCTTGGCTCAGTGACTACTTGAAAAGGTTATTTGGTGCCTGAATGACCAAAACCGCCTTCTCCACGATCTGAGCTATTAAACTCATCCACTACGGTAAACGTTGCCTGTACAACGGGTACAAACATCAATTGGGCTAATCGATCGCCAATTTCGAGAGTAAATGGTTTATCACTTCTGTTCCAACATGACACCATTAACTGTCCTTGGTAATCGGAGTCAATTAAGCCGACTAGATTACCCAAAACAATGCCATGTTTATGGCCCATGCCTGAGCGCGGTAAAATCACAGCGGCAAGGCCTGGGTCTGCCACATGAATGGCGATACCTGTTGGAATCAATACAGTTTGACTTGGCTCAATGACCATTGCGCTGTCGATCATGGCACGTAAATCCATGCCTGCGCTACCGGGTGTCGCATAAGCTGGCAATGGGAATTCACTGCCTATACGTGAGTCGATAATTTTTAGTTCAATGGGTGTTTTCATGATTTTTTTAATTGTTTTTCTATCAATGTAAGTAATTGGCGCGCCAGTGTCAGTTTGTCTGTTGCGGGCAGTTGTTGGCTGCCGTCTTGCCAAAATACCTGTAGTGCATTGCTATCGGCATTAAAGCCTAAGCCTTGAATAGAAACATCATTGGCGGCAATCATATCAAGCTTTTTGCGTTGAAGTTTGCCACGGGCGTATTGCTCTACATCGTTGGTTTCTGCTGCAAAGCCTACAGTAAATGGACGAGGAGTGTGCTGAGCTACCGTGGCTAAGATATCAGGATTCCGCACTAGCGCAAGTTGCATTTGTTCAGCCGATTTTTTTATTTTTTGATCTGCAACGTCAGCAATCCGATAATCAGCTACTGCGGCGCAACCAATAAAAATATCATGTTGTTCAACCTGTTCCATCACAGCATCAAGCATTTGTTGTGCTGAACCCACATCAATGCGTGTAACACCTGCTGGGGTGGCTAGATTAACCGGACCTGAGACTAATGTGACGGTTGCGCCCATTTCCGCAGCTGCTTGGGCTATAGAGAAACCCATTTTTCCTGAGCTGTGGTTGGAGATATAGCGCACTGGGTCAATCGCTTCACGCGTTGGCCCTGCGGTAATGAGTAACTGATGACCTTGTAATATCTTGGGGCCAAAAAATTGTATCAGTTGTTCTGCCATCACCACGGGTTCTTGCATTCTGCCAGGGCCGACTTCACCGCATGCTTGATTACCTGAGGCGGGTTGCCAAATGGTAAAGCCTTTACGGGCTAAATTAGCCATGTTTTCTTGGGTCGCAATATTTTGGTACATTTGCTGGTTCATTGCAGGGCAAACAATGACTGGGGCGCTGGTCGCTAAACAGGTGGTTGTTAACAAGTCATCTGCCATGCCGGCATTAATACGTGCCATTAAATTTGCCGTAGCAGGTGCAAGCAATACAACATCAGCCCAACGAGCGAGTTCGATATGACCCATAGCCGCCTCTGCTGCGGGATCGAGCAAATCTGAGGCTACTGGATGGCCTGAGAGCGCTTGTATGGTTAATGGGGTGATAAACTCCATCGCGCTCTGAGTCATGATGACACGCACGTCTGCGCCACGCTCTTTTAATCGGCGGATCAAGTCTGCACTTTTATATGCGGCAATACCGCCACCAATTCCGAGTAATACTTTTTTATTTGTCAGCATGATGCACATTATCCGACTCAAACCTAATTGCGGCTAACAATATCACAAACCTATGACAATTTGCGCAGATCCAATCTCAAAAATATCGACCATACTGTGTAATACCAATCCTATTAAATATGTGATCTTTCAGCGGGAGTTCAAAGTGCTGTAGGCAAGGCAGATGATTGAAGCGAATAGTGATTCTATTTTGAAAACATCTAACGAAGCATAAAGTACTTTGAAACCCGCCAGAAAGGAGTCTCTCAGGTATTCCACTTCTGTGTTGTATCGATTTAAAAGGGAACAGCCATTTCTACATCAATGCGCCTTGAATTAAAAAACCTGAGAGACTCTGAACTGATCAGATATTTAATGAGATTGGTATAAGCAATTCGAACTCTATTTTTGAAAAAGACAACAATTCGTTATTGGTACTGTGCTTGCTGATTCTGCGTTGTTTTTGTTATTCAGAGTCGACTTAATGCGTTTAATGGCATCGCCACATTGAATATAAGGGACATTCATGGGAATTAAAGATTGGCCACAAGGAGAAGGACCGCGAGAAAAATTATTGCTCAAAGGTGCAGGGCATCTTTCGGATGCAGAATTGCTTGCGGTGATATTACGTAATGGTCTGGCAGGGCAAAATGCGGTCGATTTAGCCCGAAACATGATTAATCAGTTTGGTGGTTTGCGCAGTTTACTGAGTGCACCTAAAAGCCAAGTATGTAAATTAGCCGGTGTTGGGCCGGTAAAATATGCTCAATTACAGGCTGCAGCGGAAATTTCTAAGCGAATTGCCCATGAAAATCTACAAAGAGGGCAAATTTTGACAAATCCTGATTTAACTCGGGACTATTTAATGAGACAATTGGCAGACCGATCCTATGAAGTGTTCGCCTTACTATTGTTGGATACCCAACATAGAGTCATTCAATTTGTAGAATTATTTCGTGGCACCATCGATTCTGCTTCTGTTTATCCTCGCGAGGTTGTAAGCCTTGTTTTGGAGAAAAAAGCGGCAGCGGTAATCGTGTGTCACAATCACCCGTCTGGCATTGCAGAGCCAAGTCAGGCTGATCGGCGAATAACTGAGCGAATAAAAAATGCATTGGCAACCATAGATGTTTCTTTGTTAGATCATATGGTTGTAGGTGATCAGGAGATAGTCTCCTTTGCCGAGCGTGGGTGGATTGTATAAACACTGCTTGATCTTCTATGGTCAATCGTGTATAAAATGCGCCCTCTTTGTGCCTCGGGCGACGGCCATACGAGGCACATTAATGCTCGAGCGTTAAAAATTTGTTTTGGAGAAGATTGACATGTCAAGAGTATGCCAAGTAACTGGCAAGAAGCCAATGGTTGGTAACAACCGTTCGCACGCAAAAAATTCGACTCGTCGTCGTTTTTTACCTAACCTACAAAACCACCGTTTTTGGTTAGAAGAAGAAAAGCGTTTCGTGCAATTACGTGTATCTACTAAAGGTATCCGTATTATCGACAAGAAAGGTATTGAAGTGATTGTTAAAGAACTTCGTGCCCGTGGCGAGAAGGTATAATAGAAAATGGCTAAATCTAAAGGTAATCGTGAGAAGATCAAGCTAGTATCTAGCGCTAAAACTGGTCATTTCTACACGACTGAAAAAAACAAGCGTAACATGCCTGAAAAAATGGAAATCAAGAAATTTGATCCAGTCATTCGTCAGCACGTTATGTACAAAGAAGCTAAAATCAAGTAATTGATTTTTGATTCTTAAAAAAGCCCCTTAATTGGGGCTTTTTTTATGCCTGTTTGAAAATAGTCTATACTGAATCGAACAATAATCAGC
>JAWUVZ010000084.1:0-36157 GCA_034112105.1 Glaciecola sp.
CGGAGTAATGACAACGTTAATCGAGAAGAATACGACAGTACCTACTAAGAAGTCTCAAACCTTCTCAACAGCTGAAGATAATCAAGCTGCGGTAACGGTCCATGTCCTTCAAGGCGAGCGTAAGCAAGCGCAAGGCAATAAGTCATTAGGCCAATTTAATTTAGAGGGTATTCGCCCTGCATCACGTGGTGCACCTCAAATTGAAGTGACTTTTGACATAGATGCAGACGGTATTTCGCATGTATCAGCTAAAGATAAAGACACAGGTAAAGAGCAGAAGATTACGATTAAAGCTAACTCAGGTTTGAGCGATGAGGAAATCGAACAAATGGTTCAAGACGCAGTAGCTAATAAAGAAGCTGATGCTAAGTTTGAAGAATTAGTTGCAGCTCGTAACCAAGCTGATGGTATGATACACGGCACCCGCACGCAAATTGAAGAAGCGGGTGAAGCATTACCGGAAGAAGACAAAAAAGCGATTGAAGAAGCGATTGATGCTTTAGAAACTGCGCGCAAGGGCGATGATAAAGCTGCAATTGAAGCTAAAACGGAAGCCTTGATGGAAGTGTCAACTAAGCTAATGGAAATTGCTCAAGCGAAAGCCGCGGCAGAAGGCCAAAGTGCTCCAGAAGGTGGCGAAGCGAAATCTGATAATGCAGATGACGATGTTGTTGATGCTGAGTTCGAAGAAGTCAAAGACGACAAAAAATAATTGTTGTTGATTAACTAAGCTAGTAAATTGGGCGCAACTGATAAATTCAGATTGCGCCCTGTTTGTATTGAAGTTAACTGACTTTATCTATATTAATTTATTGTTTTATAAGAACTTTTAAGCACTAAGTTGAATGCTGAATGAAGGCCTAAAGAGCCTTTATAAAACAAAGACACACAATGCGGGAATTTTTGATCTTATGTCCAAACGAGACTACTACGAAGTATTAGGCGTAGAACGCAGTGCTGATGAACGCACTATTAAGAAAGCCTATAAGAAGCTCGCAATGAAATACCACCCCGATCGCACTCAAGGTGACAAGGGGATGGAAGAAAAATTTAAAGAAGCGCAAGAAGCGCATGAAATTTTAACTGATTCTAAAAAACGTCCAGTGTATGACCAATATGGTCATGCAGGAGTAGATCAAAGTCGCGGCGGCGGCGGTCATGGTCAAGGTGCTGAGTTTGGCGATATCTTTGGTGATGTTTTCGGTGATATTTTTGGTGGTGGACGAGGTCGTCAATCGCGTGCTCGCCAAGGTTCCGATTTACGTTACAATCTTGAAATGTCATTGGAAGAGGCCGTTCGCGGTAAGGACGTTGAAATTCGTGTTCCCACCTTGGTTGAATGTGATAGCTGCCATGGTTCAGGAGCAAATAAGGGATCGTCACCTACGGGTTGCCCAACCTGTAAAGGAAACGGTCAGGTACAAATGCGTCAGGGTTTCTTTGCTGTACAGCAGACCTGTCCTACTTGCTCTGGTAAGGGTAAAATCATTGGCGATCCGTGTAGTCCATGTCGTGGCCAAGGTCGTAAAGAAAAAACTAAAACGTTATCTGTAAAGGTGCCTGCAGGCGTTGATACGGGTGATAGGATTCGTCTTACTGGTGAAGGTGAAGCTGGCGAAAACGGAGCTCCTGCTGGAGACCTATACGTTCAGGTTAACATTCGTGAGCATGAAATTTTTGAACGCGATGGTAATAATCTATATTGCGAAGTGCCTTTAGGTTTTGCTACCGCCGCACTAGGTGGTGAAATCGAAGTTCCTACCTTAGATGGCAAAGTGAAGCTGAAGATTACGCTAGAGACGCAAACAGGCAAAATGTTCCGTCTCAGAGGGAAAGGGGTTAAATCTGTTCGTAGTGGCAGTGTAGGTGACTTGATGTGCAAAGTTGTCATTGAAACGCCAGTTAATTTATCACCCAAGCAAAGAGAAATGTTAGAAGAATTTGATGCTTCTCTTGGCGGCGGTAAGCATCGCCCAAAGGAGCAGGGATTCTTTGATGGTGTGAAGCGATTCTTTGACGATTTAACCAAGTAATTTTAATATCGGTTTGCACAGACTCGATGTTTTAAGTGGTTGCAAACAAAACATAAAAACGCTCTAGTAAATTGAGCGTTTTTTTTTAGTTGATTTTTTGCTCTCCATATTGTTTATAACAAAGTAATCATACTACTACATTCATAATAAATGTTTGTTTCGAACAATTAGTCTATTCTTGTTAGTGTTGAAGTTAATTGGGTTTACCAGACACTTTGCAAATAAACTGTCAATATATGCCTTCATCATAGTACAATTTTAATAACAATAACAACATGTTCAAATAGGGAAATAATATGAAGAAAATACTCATTTCACTGGCTTTAGCTGCAACCTTAACGACACCTTTAGTTTTCGCAAAAGAAGCAAATTCAGAGAAACAAGCAAACACAGCTGTCGATTTTAGAAAAGCAGTATTGCAATTGGTTCGAAGTAATATGGGCCCGCTTGGCGCCATGGCCAAAGGCCAAATTGATTATGACGCAGATGTTATAACAACGAATTCATTGCGTATAGGACAACTCGCATTGATGATGGGGGATTACTTTGAATTGGATACTAGAAAGTTTTCAGTAGAAACCGACGCTAAAGATGCTGTTTGGGACGAAATGGATGACTTTAAAAGCAAAACACAAGACCTGATTAATGCCGCCGCGAATCTACAACAAGTAGCACTGACCAAAGACGAAAGTAATTATCGCAAGGCAATAGGTGACTTAGGTTCAACTTGTAAAGCGTGTCATGATAAATTTAAGAAAGATTAGTGTGAACAGGTCAGTATCTATAAAAACGTAAAAACCTCTAATTTGTATAAAAATCAATCAGTAAAGATCCTTCTTTAATATTAATTTTTAAGCGCCTAGTTTTTTTAACATTATGAAACTAAAGTCATTTAATCTTATTCCAAATGGTAATATCGTCAAGTAATAAAATTATCCTAAAGTAGTGTTTCTTTGCTGTATTTTTTATGTATTATTAATGTTAACAATGACAGGCTTTGGGAGAAGCCTGTAGATTGTATCAGTGCTATAATTGTTTTTTAAAGCAATTACAATGATTGTAGAGAAGAATCCTCAATACCCTTTGAGGTTTCTATGGAAACACGGAGGTTACTAGCGCTAAATCCTAAATAAAAATAAAAAAAAGGATTGGCCAGTATGTCAAAAGATGCTTTAAAACAAACAGCGTTTGCTGTCGGTTTAACTATTCTATATGGATTGACAATTTCTCAAGCGAACGCGTTTTTTTAGTATTAGGCGTTAGTGTAGAGTCTTTAAATAAAAGAGCTAAGGTGAATAACCTTGGCTCTTTTTTTATCTACCCCTTTTTACAATGGCCTCTTACGCCGGCTTTAGCGCCAAGATAGTCGCAAGCCGAATTATGTTTTCGAATAGGCAACAAGGTAATTAGTAGTAGAAATCATCAATTACTTCTGGTGCAAAAGTAACGACAATGAGATAGACGATTATTGCTGAAAGGCAGGCAAAGACTGCAAACTTTAACCAATGATTTTGCGCTTGAATAGCCCGTGCTTTTTCTTTATGTGACTTATATCCTGTGATCATACTTACGACTAAGTTCTGTTTCTTGGCAAATTGGTAGACAAGCATTGCGCCGATATGCAAAGCAAGAAAAAACCAGACTGCTTTAAATCCTTGGTTATGCAACCAATTCATTATATCTCGCGTGTCGTCTCCTATAGCGTTGTAGTAAGGACCGCTATGAAAAATGTCATCAGTAATAAATAAACCACTGATAGCTTGCGTTAATAATACCGTTAGAATAAAAATTATCGAATAGGCACCCAAGGGGTTGTGACCTAAATTTGGCTTATAATTACTTTTAGTGAATGTGCTTGAATATTGAAGTGCGCGTTGTGGCGACACAATAAATTGCGAAAACTTTGCATAATAAGCCCCGCAAATGCCCCAAAGTAATCTAAAGATCAAGAGCCCCAAAATAAAATAACCACCATAAAAATGCCACTCAATAGCATCATCAATTAGTTCTGCTGTTATATATTGCGAAGCAATCGCAATGACCAACAGCCAATGAAAAAGACGAGTAGGGAAATCCCAAATATATACATTTTGCATGAATGTTCCGTATTTCAAGATATCAATAAGTTGAACGACCGCACTTTAGCTAGTCTTTTACTTCCGGCTCATTTAAACCAGTGATACTCATTATAACTCAAAGAAAATTGTTCCATAGTTATTATAAAGTTAAATCAAGCTTTAGGTTTTTCTGTTATTCGGGCAATATATCATAAACGTAAAAGAGATAGAGTTCATATGACTAAAATAGGTGTTTTGGGTGCGAACGGTCGCATGGGACGAGTATTAATCGATGCTTGCTATCAGCATACTGACGTATCGCTTGGATTCGCTAGTGTGCGAAGCGGCTCTTCCCTAATTGGTATTGATGCAGGTGAACTGGCTGGAGTTGCTAAACAATACATTAACGTTTGCGATGCTGAGCAAAAACCCACGGGTATTGCTGATGTCATTATTGACTTTACTTTGCCCCAAGCCTTGCCATCCAATCTTGATTGGTGTGTCAGCAATAATAAGGCAATCGTTATTGGTACTACGGGGCTTTCTGCACTCGAGTTGGGGATGATTGACCAAGCAGCGAAATCAATTCCGATTGTATTTGCGGCCAATTACAGTGTTGGCGTTAATTTATTACTTAGTTTAGTAAGACAAACAAGTGCGGTAATGGGGAAAGATGCAGATATTGAAATAGTAGAGGCTCACCACCGCTATAAAAAAGATGCACCGTCCGGAACTGCCGTCGCTATTGGCGAGGCTATTGCAGATGAATTAGGCCGTGACCTGTCTAAATGTGCCGTATATGGTAGGCAAGGTGATGCGGGGGAGCGCGATCAACAAAGCATTGGTTTCTGTACGATCCGTGCGGGTGATATAGTAGGCGAGCATACCGCTATATTTGCCACGATAGGTGAAAGAATAGAATTAACTCATAAAGCATCCAGTCGTTTAACTTTTGCCAATGGCGCATTAACGGCTGCTATTTGGCTTAAAGATAAGCCAGCAGGTCTTTACAGTATGCAACAAGTGCTGAATTTACAATAAGTTAAATTTAACGTTAGGGTGTGAAATCATCCAAAAAGCCACATGTGGATTTGGATATGTGTATTTTTTGATGCTTTCGCAGCCAACATTAACCTTAATGCTTGTTTTTCTATATTTTCTAGTTTAATCCAAGAAACAAATAGATCATTTTTACGCATTAATATATAATCAGCGGAATTTGCCACAAAATTGCAATTTCGCTCTAAGCGCAAGTAAAAATCTTTGGCGGGAAAAGCCATACGATTGAGCTAGCGCTGATGTATTGAAAATGTGACGATTCGCGAAGAAGCTACTAAAAAAGCTGTTTTTTGACGCTTTTTACGTATTTTTCGGAAATATTAGCGTTTCGCTGTTATTTCCCTTGTTACCTTTAATTTTAGGAGGTTGACTTGGCTATTTCTGCTCTTTTAGTGCTAGAAGATGGTTCTGTTTTCAACGGTACAGCTATAGGTTGTGCGGGTCATAGTGTTGGAGAGGTTGTCTTCAATACATCAATGACCGGTTATCAAGAGATTCTTACCGACCCATCATACGCTGAACAAATAATCACACTTACATATCCTCACATTGGTAACACCGGAATAAATTCTGAAGATGTTGAATCCAATAAAATTTGGGCTAAAGGCCTCATAATTCGAGATCTTCCTCTCGTCGCTAGCAGTTTTCGAAGCGAGCAATCCCTATCTGATTACCTTAGGTTCAATAATATAGTTGCAATAGCAGACATCGATACGCGACGTTTGACACGCATTTTGCGTGACAAAGGGGCTTTACGTGGCTGTATAGTGACTGCAGATGCGTTAACCCAGGAGCAAGCATTGGCTGCAGCAAAAGCCTTTCCTGGGTTAAAAGGAATGGATCTAGCAAAAGTGGTATCCAGAGTAGAACACACAACATGGACTGACGGGTCATGGGAACTTGGTAAGGGTTATGTCACCAACAAGCAAAACCTGCCTTATCACGTTGTTGCTTATGATTTTGGTGCGAAAAACAATATTCTGAGAATGTTAGTAGACCGCGGTTGCAAACTTACCTTGGTCCCAGCGCAAACTCCTGCGGCAGAAGTGTTGGCGCTAAATCCAGACGGTATTTTCTTATCGAATGGTCCGGGCGATCCCGAACCTTGTACTTATGCAATCCAAGCTATCAAAGTATTTCTAGACAACTCTATTCCAATTTTTGGTATTTGTCTTGGCCATCAACTACTTGCAATAGCGAGTGGTGCAAAAACACAAAAAATGAAATTTGGACATCACGGCGCAAATCATCCAGTGAAGGATTTAGCTCGCGGAGTCGTCATGATTACAAGCCAAAACCATGGTTTTGCAGTTGATGAATCGTCGCTACCAGATAATCTCAAAGTAACTCACATATCTTTATTCGATAAGTCGTTACAAGGTATAGAGCGCAGAGATAAACCGGCGTTTAGCTTCCAAGGTCATCCTGAAGCAAGCCCCGGTCCGCATGATGCAGCACCGTTATTCGACAAATTTATTGAACAAATAGTTCAGTCTCAAAAACAAGCTCAATAGTAGGAAATTAGACTATGCCAAAACGTACCGACCTCAAGAGTATCTTAATTCTTGGTGCTGGACCTATCGTGATCGGTCAAGCTTGTGAGTTTGATTATTCTGGAGCGCAAGCTTGTAAAGCATTACGTGAAGAAGGTTACCGAGTTATTCTTGTAAACTCTAACCCAGCCACCATTATGACAGACCCTGACATGGCAGATGCGACTTACATCGAGCCTATTCACTGGGAAGTTGTGCGCAACATTATAGCAAAAGAACGACCTGACGCGGTATTGCCTACAATGGGTGGTCAAACTGCATTAAACTGTGCGCTCGACCTAAACAAATTTGGTGTCTTGGAAGAGTTTAATGTTGAGTTAATTGGTGCGTCTGCAGATGCTATCGACAAAGCAGAAGACCGCGAACGCTTCGATAAAGCAATGAAGTCTATTGGTTTGGAGTGCCCGAGAGCTGAAATAGCACATAGCTTAGAACAGGCTTACGACGTA
Organism: Glaciecola sp.; assembly: GCA_034112105.1. Classification (GTDB taxonomy): domain Bacteria; phylum Pseudomonadota; class Gammaproteobacteria; order Enterobacterales; family Alteromonadaceae; genus Glaciecola. Next base: position 7,152 of record JAWUVZ010000084.1, read on the forward strand.
TCAACTCGCATCGGCTTTCCTTGTATTATTCGCCCATCATTTACCATGGGTGGAAGTGGTGGCGGTATTGCTTACAACAAAGATGAATTTACTGAAATTTGTACACGTGGCCTTGATTTATCACCTACGACAGAGCTACTTATTGATGAATCATTAATTGGCTGGAAAGAATACGAGATGGAAGTGGTGCGTGATAAAGCAGATAACTGCATTATTGTTTGTACAATTGAAAATTTCGATCCGATGGGTGTGCATACAGGGGACTCAATTACGGTTGCGCCAGCACAAACGCTGACAGACAAAGAATTTCAAATTATGCGTAATGCATCCATGGCAATATTGCGTGAAATAGGTGTTGAGACTGGTGGTTCAAATGTGCAGTTTGGTATTTGTCCAGATACGGGGCGCATGGTTGTTATTGAAATGAACCCGCGCGTATCTCGCTCATCCGCATTGGCATCTAAAGCGACAGGATTCCCGATTGCTAAAATTGCGGCAAAACTTGCCATTGGTTATACACTGGATGAGTTAGCAAACGATATTACAGGTGGTTTAACACCAGCATCGTTTGAGCCTGCAATTGATTATGTTGTAACTAAAATCCCACGTTTTAACTTTGAAAAATTCGCTGGGGCTAACGATCGTTTGACAACTCAAATGAAGTCAGTCGGCGAAGTAATGGCAATTGGCCGAAATATGCAAGAATCACTTCAGAAAGCGTTACGCGGACTTGAAGTTGGTGTATCTGGCTTGAACCCAATTCTTGATTTGAAAGACCCAGAAGCTAAAAATAAGTTGATTTACGAGCTTCGTGAACCCGGTGCAGAACGCATTTGGTATATAGGTGATGCATTCAGAATGGGCATGTCAGTAGATGAAGTTAATAAACTTACCAATATAGATCGTTGGTATTTGGTGCAAATTGAAGAAATTGTACAATTAGAGCAATTAGTTGAACGCATCGGTTTATCTGAGATTGACAAAAACTTGATGCGAAACCTGAAGCGCAAAGGTTTCGCTGATGCAAGATTGGCTGAGCTAACCAATGTGGCTGAAGATGATGTGCGTGATACACGAAAGAAATTCAATATATTCCCTGTTTACAAACGCGTTGATACCTGTGCTGCTGAATTCAGCACATCGACCGCTTATATGTATAGTACGTATGATGAAGAGTGTGAGTCGAATCCCTCAGACAGAAAGAAAATTATGGTGCTTGGTGGCGGCCCAAATCGCATAGGCCAAGGCATTGAATTTGATTACTGTTGTGTACATGCGGCACTTGCTCTGCGCGAAGATGGGTATGAAACGATTATGGTTAATTGTAACCCTGAGACAGTTTCAACCGATTATGATACATCGGACCGTTTATATTTTGAGCCGGTAACGTTAGAAGACGTGCTAGAGATTGTGCGTATTGAAAAACCAGTAGGCGTGATTGTTCAATATGGTGGTCAAACTCCACTTAAGTTAGCTAGAGCATTGAAAGATAATGGCGTGCCTATTATTGGTACATTACCTGACGCAATTGATCGCGCAGAGGACCGTGAGCGCTTTCAGCATATGGTTAACAAGTTAGGTTTAAAGCAACCAGCTAACTCGACAGTCAGTAATTTGGAAGAGGCGCTAACTCAGGCCGAGATCATTGGTTTCCCGTTGGTTGTGCGTCCTTCTTATGTGTTAGGTGGTCGTGCGATGGAAATCGTATATGACCTTCAGGATTTGCGTCGCTATCTAAACGAAGCGGTGAAAGTGTCCAATGACAGTCCTGTACTACTAGATCGTTTCTTGGACGATGCTATTGAAGTTGATGTAGACGCAATTTGCGATGGTGAACAAGTGGTTATTTGCGGGATCATGGAGCATATAGAGCAAGCAGGTGTGCATTCAGGTGATTCAGCATGCAGCTTACCTCCTTATACACTATCAAAAGAAATTCAGGATGTAATGCGAAAACAAGTGACTCAAATGGCCTTAGAACTTGAAGTTGTTGGCTTAATGAACACCCAGTTTGCAATAAAAGATAATGAAGTTTATTTGATTGAAGTTAACCCAAGAGCGGCTAGAACAGTACCTTTTGTGTCAAAAGCAACGGGTGCTCCTATCGCGAAAATTGCAGCCAGAGTAATGGCTGGTAAGAGCCTAGCGGAGCAAAACTTTACTAAAGAAATTATTCCGCCTTACTTTTCTGTAAAAGAGGTGGTTCTGCCTTTCGCGAAGTTCCAAGGGGTTGACCCACTGTTAGGCCCTGAAATGCGATCGACGGGTGAAGTAATGGGCGTTGGTGACGGATTTGAAGAAGCTTACGCAAAAGCTAATTTAGGAGCATCGGCGCCGCTACCTGTTGAAGGGAAAGTTTTGTTATCGGTTCGTAATAATGATAAGCAACGCTTAATTGGATTGGCAAAAGAAATGCTAGAGCAGGGGTTTACCGTTGAAGCAACCAAAGGAACAGCCCAGTTCTTAGGTGAGCATGGTGTTGTATGCGGTACCGTGAACAAACTATCTGAAGGCCGTCCGAATATTGTTGATGCTATTAAAAATGGGGAATACTGCTACGTTGTAAACACGACAGAGGGTAGACAAGCGATAACCGATTCTGTTTATATTCGTCGCGAAGCTTTGCTTAGCAAGACCAGTTACACTACAACTATTAATGCTGCTTTTGCAACGATTAGAGCTAGGACTGCTGATGCAAAAACGAATGTGACCTCAGTTCAAGAACTGCACAAGAGATTGAAGGCCTAAAAGAACTTGATTAAAATTGTGTTGAAGTCAATTATCGAGCTTTAGTCAATTCGAAAATAGTATATAATCAATTGAATGATTGAAAATTAAATGCGCCTTAGATGGCGCATTTTTGTCAAGTATGGATGTTGAACGACGTTTTAGGGCAAGCTGTTATAAAGAAGCTATTATAAAAAATATTAGCGTCACTCTTCCGTCTCAGATAATACAAATAAATAAAGAGTAGATACATGACTACATACCCCATGACTGCCCATGGCGCTCAAATGCTACAAAAAGAATTGCTTGAGTTAAAAACTGTAAAGCGTCCTGAAATTATTAAATCGATTGCTACGGCTCGCGAGCACGGCGATTTGAAGGAAAACGCGGAGTATCATGCTGCGCGTGATCAGCAAAGTTTTTGTGAAGGGCGTATTCAAGATATAGAAGGTAAATTATCGAACGCACAAATTATCGATGTTACTAAAATGACTAATAACGGCAAGGTTATATTTGGCACGACTGTGACGGTAATGAATTGCAAAACACAAGAAGAGATCACCTATAAAATTGTCGGTGACGATGAGTCAGATATCAAGAAACTACTTATTTCAGTTAATTCACCGATTGCGAGGGGTTTTATCGGAAAGGTGGCTGATGATGTCGTTAATATTCAAACTCCAGCAGGCAAAGTTGAGTTTGAGATTATTGAAGTGAAATACATATGATTCTGAACGCATTACCACGTTAATAGCTTTTACTAAAGACAAGTGAGTTGGCATTAAACCAGCTCACCCTCCAAGCATTGTCGCGCCGAACCATTTGTCAGTAGCGTAATTACTCAATCACTAGTATTGATGCAGTTACGTTATCGGCCTCTAATTTTTTTGCTAATTCCTGCGAATGTAACCAATCGGTAGCTTTAGTCAGCGCCTCTGTGCGATTATTCACAAATGAATCAGGGGGCAATATTTCTGCAAAACCCATCTTTTGAAGCTTTGTTTTTGAACTGCCTTGTTTTACTAGCATGAGGATATGTTTCTCTAACTGGTTTGCATCCTTAATTAAGTTTTCAATAGCCAGAGCAATCGTATCGTCTAAAAATGAGACATCGCTTAAGTCTATAATAATCACTTTATGCTCCGTCATGCTGCTTAATTCCCGCGACAATGCTTTTGATACGCCAAATATCATAGTGCCACTCAAATAGAAGAATAAAATCTGACCATTTGCTTTATTAAGTAATTGTCGTTGTTCAATCGTGAGCGGCAAGCTTCCATCTACATCACTAATCGCTTTAATATTTTTAGCTTGAGAGGCACTGAGCTTTTCAATGGTTATTATATTGGCAATAAAAACACCAATACCCACTGCAACAACAAGATCGACAAACACCGTCAGTAGTAAAACAGCATACATTATTAATGAAGATTGTTTAGATACCTTGTGAGCGCGTTTAATAAAGCTCCAATCGAGTATATCGATACCGACTTTGACCGCGATGCCAGCGAGTACTGCAATGGGGATAACAGAAATTAATCCAGAAGCACCAAACACTGCCACAACTAATACTAGGACTCGGATCAATCCGGAGAGCGCGGTTTTGGCTCCAGCTTGGATATTAACTACGGTTCCCATAGTGGCGCCTGCCCCTGGTAAACCGCCAAATAAACCAGACATTATATTACCGATGCCTTGACCTATTAATTCTTTGTCTGACTTGTGCTCGCTTCTGGTTAGATTATCTGCGATGACAGAAGTCAGCATTGAATCGATACAGCCAAGTATGCCAAGCACAATACCATCCAGGACCATTGTTTTTATTTGATCTGGAGTAAACTCAGGAAAAATAATGGAAGGTAAACTGACGTTGATTTCACCGATCCTTCGAATATCCACAGTTTGAAAGAGCAATACCGAAACAAGCGATATCATGACAAGTGCGATGAGTTGCGGAGGTATAATATTCTTCAGTTTCTTAGGCGTTAAAAATAAGATCGCAATGGTGGCAATTGCCATACCAAATTCGGTGAAACTGATATTTCTAATGATCTCAGGTAATGACGTAAGTGTGCCCATTACACCCCCACTAGGTGAAGGGGCCCCTAAAGCCGGAGCAATTTGCATTACAATTAGAATACAGCCAATGCCAGACATAAATCCGCTTATCACACTGTATGGCATCATGGTGATATATTTGCCCAGTTTCATCACACCAAAAAGAATTTGAGTGAAACCGGCAATCATGACTACAGTGAATGCCATCGCTAATCCGTTATCAGGATTATCGGCAACCAGAGTGGTTACGACCGCGGCCATAATAACTGTCATAGGCCCAGTTGGTTCAGATATTAAGGTAGGAGTGCCACCGAACAGTGCAGCGAATAATCCGATAATTATTGCGCCATACAAACCAGCTTCAGGTCCAACGCCGGACGCAACACCAAAAGTCAACGCTAAAGGCAGCGATACGATAGCGGCTGTAACACCACCCAGGATATCGCCACGCAGATTGCTCCTATTTATAGTATTGAAAATTTGCAAAACTGACCACCTTTATCAACGCATTGCCCAATTGTGGGTAAAGCGTGTTCCTTATTATTTTGTGTTAAATAACATTATATTATTGCTTGAAACTCAAGAAACTTTCTGTGAGTAACTATTTCAAAGTTTAAAGCCAAAAGTAAGGCGCTCAAAGAGCGCCCTACTTTTTTTCGTAGTATACCTGCTATCGTCTAAGCAGTGGTTTGATCTGCTGCTTGTCTTCTATTAAAGCTCTTTGACGAGCGCGATATGACAATACCACCCAGTATTGCAGACAGAATTGAACCTGCCAACACACCAACTTTTACGCTGTTGAGATAATCGGCACTCATATTTTCAAATGCGAGAGTACCGATAAATAGACTCATCGTAAATCCGATGCCGCATAGTATCGATGCGCCATATAACTGACCCATACTTACACCATCCGGAAGTTTTGCAAAGCCAACTTTCACAGCCAACCAACACGCACCAAATATACCGACCTGTTTACCAACAAATAGACCAGCCATAACACCAATAACAATCGGGTTGAATATTTGTTCGCTGGTTGTTCCAATTAGTTGCACTCCTGCATTAGCGAAGGCAAAAATAGGTAATATTGCAAACGCTACCCAAGGATGTAATTTATGTTCTAAATGTGGCAGCATTGCTTGCCCATTGCGGTTGTGCCCTTTAAGCGGAATAAACCAAGCCATCGCGAAACCAGCCAATGTCGCGTGTACGCCGGACTTTAAAACCGCTGCCCAAATGACCACACCCACAAGTATGTACATGGCTTCAGAGCGCACTTTGAGACGATTAAAGACGAACATAATGGACATGCCTACAGCGGCAATAATCAATGATGTTGTGGACAACTCCGCAGAATAAAACAGTGCGATTATAATAATTGCACCAATATCATCAAAAATAGCGACCGAAAGAAGAAACAGTTTTAAGGTAACGGGAAGTGATTTTCCGAATAAACTATAAACGCCTAAAGCAAATGCGATGTCGGTTGCCGCAGGAATTGCCCAACCGTTAATACCAACAGGATCATCATAGTTAAAAAAAACATAAACTAGCGCTGGGACGGTGATACCCGCGATAGCGCCTATGGCGGGTAACATTACTTGGTCTCTTGACTTTAGATGGCCGTCAAGCACTTCTCGCTTAACTTCTAGGCCAACAAGAAAAAAGAATATCGCCATTAAGCCATCGTTAACCCAAAGAATGAGAGGTTTGTTTACTTCAAACGCTCCAAACTTGACGGCAACGGGGGTACTGAATAAGTCGTTGTAGAAACCGTTTAAAGGAGTATTCGCCATGACCATGGCGAGTAAAGCGGCAAATACTAATAACACACCGCCAGCGGCATCGTGATTAAATACCTGTTTTAATTTTTCTAGCATATTAACTCCTAATAAATCTCGCCGCAGTGTACGTAATATTTATATGCAAGAAAAGTCGATTAATTATTAGTTATAGTTCGAATTTTCCGAGTGATTAGCTTCACATTTGTATTTACACTTTTTATCGAGTTAAATCCTAAAAAACGACCTGATATTTGCTGAAGATTGATATATCAAATCTTTATTTTATGCTGAAGAAGAGTACCAATAATAAATAGAATAAGAAAAAACACATAAGCGGGCAAGTTGCCAAGCTCTCTATAAGGGGTTGTTCCAGTAACTAGCAAGATATCGTGAGTTAATACGGTATCTTCAAATTGTGGGGCTATAGCGCTAATCATACCTTTATGGTCTACAAACGCTGTAACACCTGTGTTGGTTGAACGCAGTAAAGGTAACCCAAATTCTTTGGCTCGCATTTGTGCTATTTCTAAATGTTGATGTGGACCATGGGAATTGCCAAACCAAGCATCATTACTGACTGTAATAATAGCATCTGTATCATTATTTAAGTTGGCTCTGATTTGGTTTGGAAAAGCAATTTCAAAACAAATGGCTGGTGCGAGTTTGATTCCGTTTGCCAATAAGTTTGCTTGCACATAACTACCCCTTGTAAAAGAGGACATTGGTAAATCAAATATTGGGGCGAGTGTTCTTAAAATAGATTCAAAGGGTACGAACTCCCCAATCGGTAATAGATGATGCTTTGCAAAACGATTCTTGTGGCCGTATGCATAAGGAATAGTATTTTGACTTAATTCATCATTGCCCAAGCTGATTAAATTATTATAGATTTTTTCTGTATTGTAATTAACGTCAACGATACCGGTAATGAGCGCGGTGTTTGTTTCTGCTGCTTTCTCATCGACTAACTCAAGGAAAGCTGTGGCAGCAATTTCAAGCTTAGGAATAGCCGCTTCTGGCCATATAATTAAATCAGCGTTCCAGTGCTCACTGCTTAAATCCAAATACTTCTGCATGGTAGGTTTATCTTGCTCCGGTACCCATCGAATAGTTTGCTCAATGTTACCTTGAACCATACTAACGCGCTTCATTTCACCACTAGGCTCTGTCCAATTAATTGAATTTAATACCAATCCGGAGACACAAAAGATGGAACCCACAATAATACTCTGAAGTCCTTTAATACGCCAAGATTTGTCAACTTTTACTAGCCTGAGCGTTACCCCGAGATTAACTGTAATGAGTATTAATATCGCACTAACACCAATTTCACCAATAATGGGGATCCAGCCACTGAGCGGCCCTTCGAGCTGACTATACCCAATCGATAACCAGGGGAATCCAGTCATGAAATGCGCGCGAGAAAATTCTAAGGCTAACCAAAGAAGAGGAATCTTGAAAGGCCAAAACTGTTTAGAAACGAAGCGGTTTGTTAACCAAATTGCCATAGCAGGAAAAACAGCGAGGTAGGCACAAAGCACTGCCATCATGCCAATGGAAACAATTAAAGGAAGACCCCCATGTTCTGCAATACTGACATGGATCCAACTGATACCAGCTGCAAAGTACCCAAAACTAAAAAACCAGGCGGTTTTAAAACTGTGTTTAGTTAAATTTGCTTGAACGGCAAACCATATGGGAAATACAATAAAGGGGATCCACCAGGCATTAAATGGGGCAAAAGCAAACGTTAAGCAGGCCCCCAAAATAAAAAGTAAAATTCCTTTTGACCAAATATTCAGAAGTTAGTCCTCTGAATCTGGCAGTGTGATCTTTAATTGCAGGATGCGTCTTTTATCAGAGTTGGTGACCTTAAATCCTATATTTTCTATAATAACTTTATCATCGGTATCTGGCATATGACCAAAAGCACGCAATACCACGCCACCAACGGTATCGGATTCATCTTCATTTAAGTTGGTTTCAAAGAAACGATTAAAATCTTCGACAGATGTTAATGCCTTGACTGAATAAGTATGTTTATTTAGCGGTCGAATCTCGTCTGTTTCCTTTATATCATCATCATATTCATCTTCGATTTCTCCAACAATCAATTCCAGAATATCTTCAATAGTCACTAAACCAGATACACCGCCATATTCATCGACCACAATAGCCATGTGATAACGTTGTTGACGAAATTCTTTAAGTAAAACGTCTACGCGCTTACTTTCAGGTACGATAATAGCTTCGCGCACCACTTCTTTGAGTTTAAACGCTCTGTCAGGTAAAAATGCATAAGGTAGCAAATCTTTAGCAAGCAGAATACCTTCAATATGGTCTTTGTCTTCGGAAATAACTGGATATCGGGAGTGAGCATGATCGAGCATAATAGGCAGGAACTGCTCAACATTTTGTTCAATATCGATAGTGACCATTTGTGCTCTAGGGATCATGATTTCTCTGACCCGAATTTGACTAACCGTCATCACACCTTCAATCATCTCTTTGGTTTGCGGATCAATTAGTTCACGCTGCTCAGCGTCTGAAATAACTTCAGAGAGCTCTTCTCTGCTTCTCGGTTCCCCTTTAAAAGAATAGGCTAAGCGCTTTAGCCAGCTTCTATTTGAAGAACCGCTGGTAGAGTGGGGGTTGTCGTCGCTCATGATATTTTTGTTTATATCCTAGTTCTTTATATTTGATGATCTTGGTAAGGATCGTCAATGTTTAGTTTGGCAAGTACAGCGGTTTCAATACCTTCCATTTCTTGCGCTTCATTTTGATGTGTATGGTCATAACCCAATAAATGCAACAATCCATGAATACACAAATGGGTCCAATGATCAATAATCTGCTTATTTTGTTCTTTAGCTTCTTGTTCAACAACAGCTGCACAAACAACTAAGTCACCTAAAAACGGCATATCAATATGCTCAGGTGCCTCAAATGGAAAGGATAACACATTTGTTGGTTTATCTTTTGCTCGATAGTCTAGATTGAGCTGTCGGGATTCGAAGGTATCCACGATGCGCAGGGTAACTTCAAAAGCCTGTTGCTGTATATTCTCAATGTCGCTATTGCTTGCAGCATTTGGAGATGCGCTCACATCATGCTCTAATTCAACCGTCTTTTGCGCAGATGCAATTGCTCGTAACTCATGAATAGTCGCATTTAGCCACTTTTCAATTTGCTCTGCTGTAGGTAAAGCGTTGCTGAGCTTATCCTGCTCAACCACGTCTTGTAAATCAACGAGAATCGTCATTACTAGGCAGTTTACCTGTATAAGGTTGATTTAAATTCTGTTCATTAATATGCTGACTAGTATGACGAATTTGCTCATCTCTACGTTGTTTATTTTCTTGCAACTCAATTTCTTTGTTTGCTTCGTACTCTTCATAAGCTTGAACAATGCGGGCAACAATAGGGTGACGGACAACATCTTGTGCAGAGAAAAAATTAAACGAAATATCGCTCACGTCATTTAAAACTTCTATGGCTTGACGCAGACCTGATTTTGCCCCTCTGGGTAAATCAATTTGCGTAATATCACCGGTAATTACCGCCTGAGAGTTAAAACCAATACGTGTTAAGAACATTTTCATTTGCTCTACAGTCGTATTTTGACTTTAATCAAGAATGATAAATGCATCATTCAGTGTGCGACCGCGCATATAGGCTAGTGGTGCAACCTCAATCACGTTACGTTCAATGAGTTTTTCAACTTTTTCAAAGCCTAACATTTCAAATAGTGCATCGTACAAAGGGCGTAAATAAGGGTCAACTTTTTGTGATAGATCGCCAGGCAGGAAGCCTAGCTTCTCGCCTGCTTCTACAGCAGGGCGGGTTAATAAAATACGTCTAACATCCTGACGCTCAAGTGCATCAACTGCACAAGCGACAGCAAGATAAGTTTTACCAGTTCCCGCAGGGCCGATACCAAAAGTAATGTCATGAGTAAGTATGTTAGACACATACTTTGACTGATTTGGATTGCGCGGTTTTATAACCCCTCGTTTGGTTTTTATATGGACTTCTTTACCATAATCGCCGGCTTCAGCGCGTTCCAAGCATTTTACTTCTTGAATAGCTAAGTGCACCTGATTAGGCTCTAAATTAGGAACACTGCCTTTGACGGGTTGAGTTTCTATATATAACAACTTTAGCAGTTCACTAGCGCCATTCGCCTGTTGTAAGTCACCTATGACCTTAAACTCGTTTGCGCGGTAAGTTATTTCCACACCTAAACGACGTTCAATTTGTTTGATGTTGTCGTCTAATGGACCGCAAAGGCTCGATAAACGTTTGTTGTCCTGCGGCTGTAATACGATTTCGTTACTGACTAACTTGCTCAATATAACCTCTTTATTTAAGACTTCCGCTTATTCTGAAATGAAACATCCTGTTTTACAACCCAGCTTTCAAGTTGCCTGCTGTCACCAAAAGATTAAGCAGGAATAAATTGAGTCGCACTCGTGTTATCAGGTTGTGGCTGTTTAGCCATAATGCTTTGTGGCGATACAGCGACACGTAATCCCATATCTTTTTCACGTCTTAGCACTTTACCACGCAGTGAATTACTGTAAACCTCTGTAATCTCAACGTCTACAAATTCACCAATCATGTCAGGAGAACCTTCGAAATTAACCACACGATTATTTTCTGTTCTACCTGTTAATTCCATCACATTTTTCTTCGACGGGCCTTCAACCAAAATGCGTTGAGTTGTTTGTACCATATTGCGAGCAATGCGCAGCGCATTTTGATTGATACGTTGTTGTAAAATTTGTAATCGCTGCTTCTTGGTTGCATCAGTCACATCATCAACAATATCAGCTGCAGGAGTGCCAGGCCGAGAGCTATAAATGAAACTAAAACTCATGTCATAATCAATGGCACTAATTAAATCCATTGTGGCTTCAAAATCAGCATCTGTCTCACCAGGGAAGCCAATAATAAAATCCGATGACATACAAAGATTAGGACGGACTTTTTTCAATTTCCGAATAGTAGACTTATATTCGATGGCAGTGTGGCCACGTTTCATTTGATTAAGAATACGATCAGATCCGCTTTGAACTGGTAAGTGCAGGTGATTAACTAATTCTGGAATATGTTTATAAGCTTCTACGATATCATCCGTAAATTCAACTGGGTGCGAGGTTGTGTAACGTATGCGGTCGATGCCATCGATAGATGCAACAAGCTCGAGTAACTCAGCAAAACGGCAAATACTGCCGTCATAATGCGGGCCTCTAAATGCATTTACGTTTTGACCTAATAAATTAACTTCACGTACACCTTGTGCAGCAAGTTGAGCGATTTCAAGCAATACGTCATCTACGGGACGATTGACTTCTTCGCCACGAGTATAAGGCACGACACAAAAACTGCAGTACTTTGAACACCCTTCCATAATTGAAACAAAGGCAGTTGGGCCATCTGCGCGTGGTTCAGGCAAACGGTCAAACTTTTCGATTTCAGGGAAGCTAACATCAACAACCGCTTTGTCGCCTCCTTGGATTTGTTTAATCATTTCAGGCAAACGATGCAATGTTTGTGGGCCAAAAACGATATCGACATAGGGAGCACGCTTTCTAATTTCGGCACCTTCTTGAGAAGCAACGCAACCGCCAACACCGATGATTAGACCTGGCTTGTCTTGTTTTAAATTTTTCCAACGGCCTAATTGGTGGAATACCTTCTCCTGCGCCTTTTCGCGGATAGAACACGTATTCAACAGTATAACATCTGCATCTTCCGCTTCTTCTGCAAGCGCATAGCCATGAGTCGCATCAAGAAGTTCTGCCATCTTCTGAGAATCATACTCGTTCATCTGGCAGCCCCAGGTTTTGATAAATAACTTTTTGTTCATAATAGCGATATTTCGTCTTTTATTAGGTATATAAGCACCGAGCATAAGAAGTTCTCTTATCCGCATCGGCTATTTTTCCGCTTGGAATATAGGCGTATGGCCTTTCATTTTAGACTGAAATAGCTATATACGCTAGTGTAAACGCCCAGTAGTTTATATTTTATTTTGATTACATAAACCATCGTTGTCTAATCGTTACATTTGCAGCCCAAATCAGAAGAATTGCGCCAAAAAGCATACCTAATGTGAGAGGTTCGTCCCAAAATGCATAACCAATAATGGCGGCAAAAAATACGCTTGAATAACCCAGTAGACCTATTTTTACGGGTGAGGCGTAATGGTATGCCTGTGTCATGAGTAATTGGCCACAAACAGCTAACGCACCGATAATGCTCAATAAAAGTAAATTGTGATCACTAATAGGTTGCCAGTCAATTATTACTAATGGGAATGAAAATAAGGTTGAAACACTAATAAAGTAAAAAACAATCCGGACCGCAGGTTCAGTGTCGGCTAACTTTCTGATTGTACATTTGGTAATAGCAACTAAAAGTGCACACAATATCACAATAAATAACAGATTAAGTTGGATCCCTTGTTGAGGATTTATTATAAATGCGACACCAACGGATCCAATCATAATGGCAACCACTGTTTTCCATTGAATACTTTCTTTTAACCATACTTTGGCTACTATAGGGATAAAAAATGGCGCCATTTTTAAAGCCATGATAGCCGACGTAAATGGCATATTTGCAAGTACATAGAAAAAACAATACATACCTGAAAGACCGGTTGCAGCGCGAAATAAATGTAGGCCAATACGCTGTGTATGTATGGCTGTAGTCCCTTTTTTTAAGCACCAAGGACCTAAAAATAATAAAGCAAAAAAATTACGGAAAAAAACCATCTGAGATTCGGTCAAGTCGTCGCTTAACAGCTTTACAATGGAGCCAACTCCAGCAAAAAAGGCTTCCGCAACAACCAGCGCAATCGCACCTAGTAACACGTTATTTTTCATTATTTACCATATTATTGAGTTGGCGCATAAGAGTGAGAACGATGTATACTAGCTTCAGGATCTAATTCATTTTTTAACGTTAGCTTGCGCAACAACATACGTAATCACTTGTGCAGTAGATAGTGCGATTCAGGGTTTAGTGCACATTATAGCGTGTATGTTCGTGAACTGTTTGCTAATTAAAGCGTAATTAATGCGAGAGCTATAGATTCGTTCTCAACCGATAGTTAAAACAATAGATCAACCGTTTTTCGAACCTTGTATATTGAGTAAGCATGAGCATAAATACTGTCATAAAAAGTAGAGCCGAATGGATATAACCGTAGATTACTGCATTTTTGGAGGCGGTATGGTTGGTGGTGCGATGGCGATAGGACTTTCAAAACTAGGCTATAAAGTAGCTGTTATAGAAGCACATAAACCTAAACCATTCGATAAAGCGGACTTACCCGATTTGAGAGTTTCAGCTTTAAACCGCCTCACTCAGCGCTTGTTAAAACGCTATAATGTATGGGATAAAGTAATAGCAATGCGATGCCAGCAATACCAACGCCTTTCGGTATGGGAAAACCGTGCCAGAGCGTTGCATTTTGAGGCGTCACAAATAGGCGAATCTTATTTAGGGTACTTTGTTGAAAACCGTATTTTACAACTGGCTTTAATAGACACGATTGAACAAGAACATGCTGATAACATCCATGTGGTCTATGGCAGAGCAATCAGTATCAATGTTACTGAAGCTAGTGTGGAACTAGATAACGATATTCATATTCAAGCGAATATACTGATTGGCGCAGATGGCGGAAATTCACAATTACGCCAACAAGCTAATATTGGCGTAACAGGCTGGCAATATGAGCAGCAAGCTAATGTGCTATTAGTAAAAATGGCATCTAAGTTTGAATCAGCAACATGGCAACAATTTACACCACAAGGGCCAGTTGCTTTCCTTCCCTTGTTTGATGGCCATGCAAACTTAGTTTGGTACGCGGACTCAACAATGAGTCAACATATCCGAAACACTAACAATGATGTTATTAAAAAGGACGTTCTTGCCCGATTTCCCTCTATTTTAGGTGATTTTGAGATCCTAGATAAAACCGGTTTTCCATTGAGGCGAATGCACGCCAATACATATTGGCGAAAAAATGTAGTGTTAATAGGTGATGCAGCACATCAAATAAACCCATTGGCAGGTCAAGGAGTGAATCTTGGTTTTAAAGACGTAGATGCCTTGGTTGAATCCATTAAGAATAACCCCATTACTGGTGTTAACAAACAGGCATTGATAAATTACGAAAAGACCAGAAGAACGCCTAACTTGCTCATGATGAGTGCGATGGACGTTTTCTATCAAACCTTTAGCAATGACATTAGCATGTTAAAAATGATCCGTAATTTAGGTGTTCAAGTGGCTAATATAGCGGGACCAATTAAGCATAAAGTACTTAAATATGCGATGGGGCTCGAGTAAGCCTTTGGTTATCGTATGCAAAGAATATAAGGCCGAGAAAAAACAGAATTAAGTAACGGATAGTCGCTTAAGTATATAAAAAGGAAGTATTTATGGCAGTTTTAGGTATTTTAGCGGTTTTATTTATCGCACTCATCGTCATTATTCCGATGCTTGAGAAATCAAGCGTGAGGATATCTCCACAAACCCAAGCTAAATTTATGAAATGGGCTATACCGCTCATTGTAATTCTGCTCCTAATACAACTCTTCATGTATATGTAAGCTTGCTGCAGCTGGGCCGCATAAGGGCGCAATCATTTGCTGTGGTTGCGCGTCAGTATAGTCTGGGCATACTATTTCCAAATCTGGTCTTCTGTACTTCCCTGTATTTTGCAATCAGCTTCAATAAAGTCCATTTTTTGTTGGTTTTTGCGTTTCTCATTGTAATCTTTAGTAACCGCAACAATAGTTGGCGTGAGCATAACAATCGCAATAATGTTTACCACTGTCATTAACCCTAAAGCCATATCAGCCATTGCCCATACTTTGGGTACTGCGGCCATTGAGCCCCATAAAATCATTCCAAGGTAACCGGTAGTATAGAAAGCTCGGCCAAACTTGTTGTCGAGTTTAAATACGTGCAAATTACTCTCTCCGTATGCGTAGTTTGCAACTACCGAGGTAAATGCAAATAAACTAATCGCTGCTGCAACAAAATCTCCGCCATACACTCCTAAATGACTTTCCATAGCAGTCTGCGTTAAGCGAATACCCTCCATTTCGCCAACATCATTACCATGACCAGCTAATAAGATAATAAAGGCAGTGCAAGTACATAGGATCATAGTGTCAATAAAAACGCCAAGCATCTGAATATAACCTTGTGACACAGGATGATTAGGGTGGGGCGACGCACTTGCTGCTGCATGTGGCACACTGCCTGAACCAGCCTCGTTAGAATATAACCCCCGTTGTATGCCGTTTTTTACGGCTGCGGCAAATGCGCCAGCGCCAGCTTCCTGCAACCCAAACGCTGACTTTACGATGTCAATAAGAACGTCGGGCAACAATTGAATATTGATAATAGTAATAACCAAAGCGACTATAACGTACGCGAAACCCATAAAAGGCACTATCCATTCGGCAAATCTCGCAATTGCTCGTAAACCACCAATAACTATTAACCCAGCGAGGACGATAATGACCAGTCCTGAATGAAAGGTTTCGATACCGTAGCTATTACTGAGCGCGTCAGTAATAGTATTTGCTTGAACCGCTGAAAACACGAATCCGTAACCAAAAAATAAACAAAGGGCGAATAAGATAGCGAACCATGAATTATTTAAGCCCTGCTTTATATAGTAAGCTGGTCCACCCCTATATTCCCCATTCTCGTCTTTTATTTTATATACTTGGCCTAATACGCTCTCAGCATAACCGGTTGCCATTCCCAGTAATGCAATAACCCACATCCAAAATATGGCGCCGGCACCCCCTAAGGAGATGGCAACAGCTACTCCGGCTAAATTACCGGTACCAACCCTAGCTGAAAGACTTGTGCACAATGCTTGAAATGAACTTATACCAGCAGCATCGCTTTTACCGCTGCCTTTGAGCAGCGAAAACATGTGCCTAAAGTTGAGTAATTGAATGAATTTGAGTTTTACAGTGAACCAGATGCCAGCTATCAAAAGCATATAAATAAGGACTTGACCATCACCCCACAAAACCATATTGATAAAGTCGACCGCGGTAGTTATCCATTGACCCATAAGATTAAATACGGTCGAAAAAATGTTTGCGGATTCTTCAATGGGGTTTTGTATCTTATTAACTAAGTTAAATAACAAAATTCTGTTCCTTTAAAACGCAAAAAACGCCGGATAAACCGGCGTTCTAAATTTGGCTGGGGTAGCAGGACTCGAACCTACGAATGACGGGATCAAAACCCGTTGCCTTACCAACTTGGCTATACCCCAAGAGTAATCAAGGATGCTCTAAATTACAACTCAAACTTTTGAGTTTTAAAAACTGAGATGGCTGGGGTAGCAGGACTTGAACCTACGATCGCGGGATCAAAACCCGCTGCCTTACCAACTTGGCTATACCCCAACAGTTTTTGGTGCGGAAGGAGAGACTTGAACTCTCACGCCGTGAAGCACTGGAACCTAAATCCAGCGTGTCTACCAATTCCACCACTCCCGCATATCTCAGTCACCTATTATTCCTAATAAGTGAATTGGTTGCTACGGCGGGACTCGAACCTGCGACCCCATCATTATGAGTGATGTGCGCTAACCAGCTGAGCTACGTAGCCTACCTATCACTCTAAAGCGGTGATTGTCCGTTTCAGAGTGGCGCGTATTATGCTTAGTTGACGTGAGGTCGTCAACCCCTTTTTTGCATGAAATAACTAGATGGACACAAAATAATCAAGAAACATAAGTAATGAACAAAATTACAGAATTTTTCTTGGTAATATCCCTGTTCCAATGTTGAAGTTTAGCATTTGTGAAGCTAGTTTCTGGCCTAATGGAGAGTCTGACAATCTTGGAACCCTAGTTTCATCAGTTTCATAATTATTTTGCTTGAACGTTAACGCAAAATTCACGTCATTCTCGGTAAGCCCTTTATGTCGTGTTCTAGCTGACAACTCACTTATTCTACTAATGCTATTTTTTCTTGAAAATCGGGCGAATGTTTTGAAAGTGAAATGTTCTTCTACATGGCGGTTGCTTAGGTGCAATAATGCGTCCATCAAGGAGAATAGAAAAGCATTTTCAGTTGGTTCCTCAATGATCACATTAAAGCTGGACAGATCCAATAATTCAGGCAGATTAGTAGCGTCAGTACGATTAAACTGAAATGTAACGAGGAGTTGTCCGCTACTTAATGGCAATAATTCGAGAAGCTCAAAGTGACCGCCGTCGTATCGTAACTTAGTAATCACCTGTTGCAGCGCTAGCTCGCTTATATGGCCAGTATTATCATCGGTGTTTGTTTTGCCTGACATTGCCATTAATGGGAGGTCATGGTGACAGCTAAACGGTGTTGTTGCTTTTTCATTATTGTTATATTTGATTAACTCCCGAACTTCATGCTCTCTGGCCTTCATTAAGGCTAAAAATGCGGTCTGTATAATCTCTGAAGATGGAAGCTGTGGTTCAACACGCCAACGTCGACCATAAACAATTTTCTGATTATCTTGTGATTGCGGACTTATATAATTGTCGATGCCAATAATTCCGACCTGGATGAATATGCCACCATTGTCTTCGTCAACAAATAACAGATAGCTTGGGTCATAGCTTATTTCTGCTACGATATTCTCTATAGACTCTTTCGTGTGATGATAAGACAAATAATGTTGCGGAATACAGTTGGTTCCATCATCCAACAACACTTTCGGTGCGCTGGGTAATGCTGTCTCGCCTTGTAATAATGGGAGTTGTGCTTTCATGTAGTTTTGTCACCAAAGACTATTATCGTAAATGAGACCTACATTAAGTAGGATATATTTCGTTTTGTAGCATTGTTACGTTAAATATATCTTTTGGGTTTTACAATGAGTGTGAAATATTTATGAAGATTAGAATTGAATAATACATACTTTATTTAAATCAATTGTATAACCGTATTTGATCAATTGGGTGGAGTTGAAATTAGCCCACTTTTATTGGTAATAATGTGGGCCTCACATTTTAATTATACGTTGAAGCGGAAATGAATAACATCGCCGTCTTTAAGAACGTAGTCTTTACCTTCCAAACGCCACTTACCTGCATCTTTAGCGCCAGACTCGCCTTTACAGGTAATGTAGTCGTCATAACCAATGATTTCAGCACGAATAAAGCCTTTTTCAAAGTCGGTATGAATTTTACCTGCGCCTTGCGGTGCAGTTGAGCCGATAGGATAAGTCCAAGCTCTCACTTCCTTCACGCCTGCAGTAAAATAAGTCTCTAACGTTAACAGGTTATAACCGGCGCGTATCACGCGGTTTAAACCTGGCTCTGCTAAGCCTAGATCGGCCATAAACTCAGCTCTTTCTTCTTCGTCTAATTCCGCAATATCGGATTCAATTGCGGCACAAATACTGACAACAACAGCGCCTTCTGCTTCAGCAATAGCGCGCACTTTATCAAGGTGTGGATTATTTTCGAAGCCGTCTTCATTTACGTTAGCAATGTACATCGTTGGCTTCATTGTTAAGAAGTTCATATAGGCAATCGCCGCATGTTCTTCTTTGCTTAGCTCAACAGCCCGCAATAATTGACCTTCATTCAAACAAGGTAGTAATTTTTCAAGTACTTTTAACTCAAACTTAGCATCTGAATCGCCACTTTTAGCTCGTTTACCAATGCGAAATATGGCTTTTTCGGCTGTTTCTAAGTCTGACAATGCAAGTTCAGTATTAATGACGTCAATATCTTCTTGCGGATCTACCTTACCGGCAACGTGAATAATATTTTCGTCTTCAAAACAGCGCACTACATGGCCAATGGCATCAGTTTCTCTAATATTAGCCAAAAACTTATTACCCAAACCTTCACCTTTCGATGCTCCGGCCACTAAACCTGCTATATCCACAAATTCCATAGTGGTTGGAATGACACGCTGAGGCATAACTATTTTTGCCAATGCATCTAGTCTTTCGTCAGGAACTGGCACAACGCCAGTATTGGGCTCAATAGTACAAAACGGGAAGTTCGCTGCTTCAATGCCTGCTTTCGTCAAGGCATTAAAAAGTGTAGATTTACCTACGTTTGGTAGGCCAACAATGCCGCATTTAAAACCCATATTCGTGGTCCTTTAATATCTATTTCTTGAAAAGCACTGCGCCAAGCGCAATACCAAATAATATCTAATCCGCTTTAAAAGAATGCAATCGTTGTGTCGCACTCACTAAATCTTCTTTGATCAATATCTCAGTACAACGGATTGCTTCGTCTATAGCGGCATCAATTTTTTCTTGTTCAGCCTTTGAGGCTTTACCTAAAACATGGCCAGTAACTTTACCTTTGTGTCCTGGATGACCGATACCAATTCTCAATCGCAAAAACTCTCGTTGATTGGCTAAGTTAGCGACAATATCGCGAATGCCATTTTGCGTTGAACTTCCACCTATTTTGAATTTTGTAATTCCTGGCTCAAAATCGAGTTCATCGAACGCAACTAAAAGTTCGGTATAATCTATTTTGTAGAAGTTTGCTAATGCAGCGACTGCTTGACCACTCTTATTCATAAAGGTAGTAGGGATGAGTAATCGTATGTCTTGACCATGCAGGGTAAAACGACCAGTAAAACCAAAAAACTTACTTTCAAATTTTAAAGGGCAATTAAATTTTGAAGCTAAACTTTCAACAAACATAGCACCCGCATTGTGGCGAGTACTGTGATATTCGGGACCTGGATTACCCAAGCCCACGATTAGACGAATGTCAGACAAACTGATTATGCCTCAGTTGCGCCGTCTTCACCTTCAGATGTTTCTTCAACACTTGGGCCTCTAGCCGTTTTAACAGTAACAACTGCTAAATCATGCTCTTCGCCTTTACCTAACTCAACGGACTCAACACCTTTAGGGTATTTAACGTCTGATAAGTGAATGGTTTGCCCTATTTCAATGTTGAGCAAATCAATTTCAATATATTCAGGTAAATCTTTAGGCATACATGAAACTTCGATGTCGTTCATGTGATGCTCAGCGTGACCGCCATTCATCTTAATTGCGTCAGATTCTGCTGCGTTAATGAAGTGAATAGGCACGTTAGTAGTCAAAGTCTGACCAGCAATAACACGTTGAAAATCGATGTGAGTCACTTTTGGCTTGAATGGGTGACGTTGCATATCTTTCACAAGCACTTCTACTTTTTTGCCTTCAATGTTGATAGTCAACACGTGCGAGTAAAAAGCTTCAAAGTCCTGAGCTTGGTTCACTTTGTTGTGTTCAAGTGTGATAGATATTGGTGCTTCATCACCACCGTATACGATTGCAGGCACTTTATCCTGAAGACGAAGGCGGCGGCTCGCACCTTTCCCTAGGTCAGTTCGGACAGTTGCATCCAATTTAAAAATTGCGCTAGACATGTTATGTCTCCAAATATGTAAAGTTAATAAGCTCGATTTTGCGACCAAATCGAGTACGTTTTTTTTATTGCGTTTTAATTTTTCGGTATCATCGGATTTTCAATAGTAAAAGTCGAGTTGACGAAAACAGTAAAAAACAAAAGCCCGTACTAAAACGGGCGGCGCATTCTATCACTGTGGATATTAACAAACAATGTAAAATTGTGTTCTGCCCCCCTAAATCACCAGCAAAGGGATTATCTTTGCTGTGGTGGGCATTTTTTTACAAATCTTTGTCACGTAAGTTGGGTCGGCCTGGTTCCTGCGCTTTGGATTCATCTATAATCACGACGCTTTCTACCTTGATGACCTGGCCAAATTGGGTTGTTGTTATCATATTAGGTAATAGCTTACCTGTTAATTGGATAACTAAACCATGGCGCAAGTTGGCTTTGTCCATTCCAATAGGTGTGTATTTATTGTCGCTCTCATCAATAAAACCAAAAAATCCACCTTCCATTTGTTGAAATAAAATTTGGCCTTGTAATACCAATAGTTCGGGCATGTCTTGGGATACTTTTTGCATATCATCACTTAATTTTAGATCTGCTGTCGCATTTATATTAGCCGTTGATTCTTGCTGACTAGTTTCGCTTAATTTATTTGCAGAAGAATTCATCGATTCTTCTTTTTCCGATTGTTCGGATGTACAGCCTGATAGTGCAACACTTAACAGTAATATGCTGGTGATTGAAACCTTGGATAAAGCCATATTGATTCTCCTTGAAATAGTAATGCGAACGCTGTGTAATTAACGCGTCAGGTTAGCCTGTTATTATTCATATTACGTTTATAGTACACAATTACACGATTACTGATGTAATTAAGATTTTTATGTTGTTTTAAATACAAAAAAAAGCCGTGAATCGTTAAGGATACACGGCTTTTAAAGGTGTTTTACTGTTTAGTACTCAAACATCGCTGAGATCGATTCTTCGTTACTAATACGGCGAATCGTTTCTGCCAACATCTCTGAAAGCGACAATTGTTTAACTTTCTTTAAGGCTCTTATTTCAGCACGAAGCGGTATACTGTCCGTAATGATAATTTCATCAATAACTGAATCTCTTAGATTTTCTGCTGCATTGCCTGAAAATATGGCATGTGTCGCATATGCAAATACGCGAGCAGCACCATGTTCTTTGAGTGCTTCAGCAGCCTTTGCTAAGGTCCCACCAGTATCAATCATATCATCGACAATAATACAATCTCTGCCTCTGACATCACCAATGATGTTCATTACCTGAGCGACGTTCGCTTTAGGGCGACGCTTATCAATAATCGCTAAGTCTACATCATTTAACAGTTTTGCAGTTGCTCTCGCCCTTACTACACCGCCAATATCGGGTGAAACAACAATGGGTCGAACAAAATCACGTTGGAACATATCATCGAGTAATATGGGTGTACCAAAGGCATTGTCTACTGGGACATCGAAGAAACCTTGAATTTGTTCAGCGTGTAAATCAACGGTTAAAACGCGGTCTACACCTACGTTCGATAGGAAGTCGGCAACAACTTTCGCCGTAATGGGAACTCTCGCTGAACGGACTCGTCTGTCTTGACGTGCATAACCAAAGTAAGGAATAACGGCAGTTATTCGGCCGGCAGAAGCGCGACGGAATGCATCAATCATTACGATTAATTCCATTAAGTTATCATTGGTTGGCGCGCAAGTAGATTGAATAATGAAAACGTCAGAACCACGCACGTTTTCATGAATTTCTACACAAATTTCACCATCACTAAAACGACCAACACTGGCATTTCCTAATTTAGTGTATAAACGTTCGGCGACTTTCTGGGCGAGTTCAGGTACAGCATTTCCTGCAAAAAGCTTCATATCAGGCACAAGATAATCCTCAGTGCGTTGTTTAGGTGGTGGCTGGGGTAGCAGGACTTGAACCTACGATCGCGGGATCAAAACCCGCTGCCTTACCAACTTGGCTATACCCCAATAATATTTAACTTGTCAGGAGCTGGGTGTTCGCTATTTTAGAGACCGAGGGCGATATGTAAACCTGAACGGTTAACGCCTTTAGCAACAAAACCAGCATAACAATCGGGCAGCAAATGGAGAACATTGTCTGCGTTTTCTTTCGCATCGAAAACGGCAAACACACTCGCGCCTGTTCCAGTCATCCTAGACGGACCATAGTGTAACAACCACTGTAATAAATTTGCAACATCCTTATGCATTTTCTCGACTAAAGTTTGACAATCGTTGTGGGTTTTTTCAAAACGGTATGTTTTAAAGTCGATGATAGGCGTGTTTCGAGGTAAATCGACAGAAGTAAATATTGCTTTAGTCGATATAGACACATTGGGTGTAGCCACCAAATACCACTTTTCAGGAGTAATCGTTGGCAATAATATTTCCCCAACGCCCTCAGCAAATGCAGTGTTTCCATGCACAAAAATAGGTACGTCAGCACCAAGACTTAAGCCAATATTGGCTAAATATTCAATATCAAGATTGCAGTGCCATAATTTATTTAAGACTACTAAAACGGTCGCAGCATTTGAAGATCCACCACCAATCCCGCCGCCCATGGGTAAACATTTGTTGATATGAAGTGTACAACCGGTCCCTTCATCAGCATAGGCTTTCAGTGCAATAGCCGCGCGATAAACAAGATTTTCATGTTCAGGCACACCAGGCAATTGCTCTGCTATTTTAACTTCATTTTTAGTATTGACCTCGAAACCAATATCATCGCCTTTGTCTAGCAATTGAAAAAGACTCTGCAGCTTATGATACCCATTTTCATAACGACCCGTAATGTGCAAAAACAAATTAAGTTTTGCAGGACTAGGGTACCAAGTTATTTTCTCTGCCACTGACTGACCTTAAATTTTAATCGGGTTTGCTTTATTGAATTGTTAACTTCAACTAAAAATGGAAGCCAAATACCGTGCACATATTCATATTGACTATAGGTAATTTCCCAACCCGTGCAAGTGGCACAAATGGGTTGCATAATATAGGGAAGACCTTGGTCGTTCAGCATAACTTGATCTTGTGCATTTACCGATCCTTTAATCCACTGCGGCAAGTTATCAAGCGGAAGTATCCAACCTGTAGTTCGGTATACTAGGGCTTCTGTCGACTGATCTTGGTACTTTTGACCATCAGTCTCTAGCCGAGCCGTTTCACCGTCATATGTCAGATTAAGTAGCGATACACCAATTAAATTGCTTAGTCGAAAATCGACGACTTGGTTTGCTTGTTGCCAATTTAAGTATGCACTTTTACGCTCATTCGGAGTAATAATCGCAATTTTACCAGTGAGTTCCCAATGACTCATCAATGTTAGCTTTTCTTGATTCGGCAATTGTATGTACTCTGGCGACATATCAATTGTTTTACGATTATTCAGCGTGTTCATGTTCTTACAGCTGCTAATTAACAACATAAAAAGGCAAACACTAGCGAGTTTGTATGATGAAGAGGCAAGCACAAAAATACCTTTGGTAAACTAACAAGGTAAAATATTAGCATTTTTACTACTCAAATTAAATTAGCTAGATGGCTAAATTATAAAGTTAAAAAACACACACATAAATTGCTTAATTAATGCACTTTATTCCCAATTAAGCCTTATCGCTGATACCAATATTTACTGGTGTAAAACGCCAGCTAATGTAATAGAATCATCCTATAATAGAAAAAAAATCGATGCTTATGGGCGTTTCACAATTAATTCTTTAATCTCAATTTCTTTCAATCATATACGCTTTTTCGTACAATGCGGCTAATAATCATTACATGGTAATAATACCTTTTCTAAATGACCATCATTGCGCTCGGGATTAATCACAAGTCTGCACCAGTAAATTTGCGGGAAAAAGTCGCTTTTTCGCCAGATAAACTTGCGCATGCTTTACAATCTTGCCCTCAATATACAGGTGCTAAGCAGGTCGTAATTTTGTCTACTTGTAATAGAACTGAAGTTTATATAGAGGCTAACCAGCCTGACGATGGGCACAAATTATGTCAATGGCTTGCTGATTTTCATCAAACCGATTCCGAGATTATTCATCAGCATAGTTATTTAAAGCAGGGAGATGATGCAATCAGTCATCTGATGCGAGTTGCCTGCGGATTGGATTCGTTAATTATAGGTGAGCCACAAATTTTAGGTCAAGTGAAGCAAGCGTATACTGAATCTAAAAACGCGGGTAAAATAGGCGCCGAGTTTGAAAAGCTATTTCAATCTACCTTTTCTGTCGCAAAGAAAGTGCGTACCGACACTGAAATTGGTGCTAATGCGGTTTCTGTTGCGTTCGCTGCAGTACAGTTAGCAAAACAAATATTTTCAGAGTTAACACATAGCAATGTATTGTTAATCGGTGCGGGGGAAACCATTGAGTTGGTTGCAAAGCATCTAGTTGATGCCGAAACAAAGTCTATTACGGTTGCGAATAGGACGCTTTCAAGAGCGAGTAAACTCGCAGAAAGTTTACAAGGGACCGCAATTACAATTAGTCAAATACCCGAGCATTTAGCGCAAGCTGATATTGTGATTAGCTCCACGGCGAGTTCATTGCCGCTTATTGGCCGAGGCACAGTAGCGACTGCGCTTAAAGCAAGAAAACACAAACCCATGTTGCTGATTGATTTGGCAGTCCCCCGAGATATTGAACATGAAGTCGGTGAGTTAGATGACGCTTATTTGTACACCGTAGATGACCTACAGAATATTGTTGAACAAAACGTAGCAAATCGCGAAGTCGCAGCGCAGCAAGCTGAACACATGATTGGTAAAATGGTGAATATTTATGGGGACTGGCAACAGCATTACCAAAACGTTGATTTAATAAAAAACTATCGTGAAAAAGCGGAACAAACTCGTGATGATGCGCTGCAAAGAGCATTAAAGCAGATTGATGATGGCATTGCGCCAGACGAGGCCATGAAAGAATTGGCCTTCAAGTTAACCCAAGCTATGTTACACGGCCCAACAAAAGCTTTGCAACAAGCAAGCAAGCTGCCCGACGATGATAATCTAAACTTTTTAGTAAAAGCGCTAGGATTAGAAGGGGCAGTCAAAAGAGAAACAGGAAAAGAATGAAACAGTCCGTAGTCCATAAATTAGAATCGTTGGTAGAGCGTTTTGAAGAAGTTCAAGCACTGTTGGGCGATCCTAGTGTGATTGGTAACCAAGATAAATTCCGCAATTTAAGCAAGGAATATTCACAACTAGAAGCTGTAGTGAGTCAGTTCACCAGTTATCAAACAGCCCAGAAAGATGTTGAATCTGCGCTGGAGATGCTCCAGGAAAGTGATCCTGAAATAAAAGAAATGGCGCAAGAAGAATTAAAAGATAGCAAAGAACTCGTTGAATAACTAGAAATGAGTCTGCAAATTTTGTTGCTACCCAAAGACCCTAAAGATGACAATAGTTGTTTCTTAGAGATCCGTGCAGGTGCTGGCGGCGATGAAGCCGCAATATTTGCAGGCGATTTATTTCGTATGTATAGCCGTTACTCAGAAACAAAAGGCTGGAAACTTGAGCTGATGAGTTCGAACCTTGGTGATCATGGTGGCTACAAAGAAATTATTGTTAACGTCAGTGGTGCTGGAGCTTATGGGGTATTGAAATTTGAATCGGGTGGACATCGCGTTCAACGAGTACCAGAAACGGAGTCTCAAGGACGTATTCATACGTCGGCATGCACTGTAGCTGTTTTGCCTGAAATTCCAGAATCAGAAGCGATTGAGATTAACGCTGGTGATCTGCGTGTAGATACTTACAGAGCATCGGGAGCAGGTGGTCAGCACGTGAACAAAACTGATTCAGCAATTCGACTCACGCATTTGCCTACTGGGGTAGTTGTTGAATGTCAGGATGAACGTTCGCAGCATAAAAATAGAGCACGAGCGATGTCAGTGCTGCAAGCGCGTCTAAATCAAATGGAAGAAGATAAGCGCAATGCAGAAGAGGCGAGTACGAGAAAAAGCTTAGTAGGTAGTGGCGATCGCTCAGAGCGCATTCGTACTTACAACTTTCCTCAAGGACGTGTAACCGACCACCGTATCAATCTAACGTTATATAAATTAGATGATATTATTGCGGGTGATTTAGGCGCATTAATGGAACCTATCCGCCAAGAACATCAAGCAGATATGCTCGCTGCATTGTCTGAAGAGTATTGAGTAAAAAGTGGCATCGACTCGCAATAGGTTAAAAATTGATGGTGCTAGCGAAACACAAGTTAGTGACCTCAGTGTGCGTATTAATGCATGTCAGACTATTACTGATGCCTTGTCTGCGAGTCGCGAAGTGCTAACTGAATATCAGGACAATCTCACTTTTAATGAGCCTGCGATAGAGGCTAAGATATTTGTTGAATACGCATTCGAAAAAACCTCTATACAGTTGATAACCCAAAGTGGTGAGTTGCTTTGTGAATACGGTAAAAAGAAACTAATAAGTACACTTAGCAAACGTATATATGGATATCCAGTCGCTTATATAGTTGGATATCAGCCGTTTTGGACTCTTAATTTAGGTGTTTCAGAACACACCTTAATTCCAAGAGCCGATTCTGAAATTGTTGTTGAAACGGCTATAGCATTGCCACTATCAAAGAATGCGACTGTGCTCGACTTGGGCACCGGTACAGGTGCTATTGCCCTCGCAATTAAATCGGAATGTTCGCACTGGATTGTCTCTGGATGTGATTTTAGAGAAGAAATAATTGAACTTGCGCAGGCAAACGCGAGCCTCAATAGCTTGAATGTAGAGTTTGTGTTGAGCAACTGGTTTTCAGCTATTACAGCAATGCAACCCTTCGATTTAATCGTTTCTAATCCTCCTTATGTCGAATCAAATTCAATATGGCTCAACCAGGGTGATGTTCGGTTTGAACCTAACAGTGCGTTAACTTCTGGCATAGACGGCTTGGACGATATCAGGCATATTATTTCCAAAGGCACTGAATATTTAAAACCGGGTGGTTATTTGGTGCTGGAGCACGGACATCAGCAAGCCAATATTATTCAACAGCTCTTGCTGCAATGGGGTTATCAGGAAGTGACAACAAAACAGGATTTGAATGGGTTGGATAGGGCGACATTAGGTCGCTGGCGAACATAACTAGGGTTACACAGAGTAACTATAAACGTTTTTATGCAAGGCTTGAATATAAATCGCTTTGATAATGAACTCCTAAATAAATTGGGTACCAATTACCTGAAATGACACTAATAGTGAATGCGTAAACATAGGCAATGGTCAGACAATCGTTGGCTACATAATAATGACAACATTGTCTATAAACAAATAATTATAAGAAAGGACGATAATATGTATCAAATAGTAATACATCTTCACGTTACCGCAGTGGTAATTAGCTTAGCCATTTTCTCATTTCGTTTTGCATTGACACTAAAAAATAGCAACATATTACAAAAAAAATGGCTCAAGATAACGCCGCATGTTGTTGACACTGTGTTGATAGGAACGGCGATTTGGCTATTAACACTTTCTAGCATGGTACAAGTTGATGGTTGGGTGGCGAGTAAGGTCATCGGCCTCATATTATATATTGTGTCGGGTTTATTTGCGTTAAAATGGGCGAAAACGAATAGGTCGCGTGTTATCGGTTTTAGCTGCGCCGTTATTTGGCTGATGCTAACGGCAACGGTGGCATTTACTAAACAGCCATTCTCATTTTTGGCTTAGTTGTTTTACTCTCGTATTTTCGAACGTTTTTAGATAGTTTGGATTTAGAAGCTTAGCGCACAGATTCTGCAAATAAGCTCAATGACCATAGGATTTTTTTGTTGTGATTAAACAAGTTAAAGTAAAAGACATCACCGTTGACAATAATGCACCATTTGTTCTTTTTGGTGGCATGAATGTCTTGGAGTCGCGAGATCTAGCGATGCAAATTGCTGAAAAATATAAAGAAGTTACGACTAAGTTAGGAATTCCATTCGTCTTTAAGGCATCTT
>JAWUVZ010000085.1:0-19305 GCA_034112105.1 Glaciecola sp.
TAAAAGGCCAAAAAGGTAAAGAGTGGGTTTATCTTCCTTGGGGAGTAAGAGCAAAGGGTAAAGATTTAATGACGTCTTTATTAGTGCTTACGGTACTGAAAAAAGTCGATCAAGCCCTAAGTGAACTGGACACTGAGTAAACAATACTGGACAATACTCTGGTCGAAAATTCATATATAAAGCACTGAGCTTCAATAAGCTCGATACACTAGCTTTCACTCATTCGAGGGTTAATCAATGTCGCAAGGTTTCATCTCACATATTCAAGCTCAATTGGACGCCGCTAAAAACGACGGTTTGTACAAAAAAGAGCGTATTATTACATCGCAACAGAGCGCTGATATTACGGTGGCCAATAACGAGCACGTCATCAATTTTTGTGCGAATAACTATTTGGGACTTGCGAATCACCCTGATTTGATAGCAGCTGCCAAACAAGGTCTGGACTCCCATGGGTTTGGTGTGGCATCGGTTCGTTTTATTTGCGGCACTCAAGATATTCATAAACAGTTAGAGCAAAAAATTAGCGAGTTTGTGGGTACGCAAGACACCATTTTGTATCCATCTTGCTTTGATGCTAACGGCGGTTTATTCGAAACGGTATTAGACGCTGAAGATGCGGTTATCTCTGATGCATTGAATCACGCAAGTATTATTGACGGCGTTCGCTTGAGCAAAGCAAAGCGTTATCGCTATGCAAGCAATGATATGGAAGCGCTAGAAGAACAACTAAAGCAAGCAACCGCAGATGGCGCAAGATTCAAACTCATTGCCACTGACGGTGTTTTCTCTATGGATGGCGTTATTGCAAATCTCAAGGGTATTTGTGATTTAGCGGACAAATACGATGCAATGGTAATGGTTGATGATTGTCACGCAACCGGCTTCGTAGGTGAAAACGGTCGTGGTAGTCATGAGTATTGTGATGTCATGGGCCGAGTTGATATTATTACCGGTACATTAGGCAAAGCATTAGGCGGCGCTTCAGGTGGCTACACATCAGGCAAAAAAGAAGTTGTAGAATGGCTACGCCAACGCTCTCGACCTTATCTGTTCTCAAATTCTGTTGCACCTCCAATTGTTGCTGCTTCGTTAAAAGTATTTGACCTGATGGCCGATGGCAAGAGCCTTCGTGATGCGTTAATTCGCAATTCCGTGCACTTTAGAACACGCATGGAAGATGCCGGTTTTACTTTGTCAGGCAAAGATCATGCAATTATTCCCGTTATGCTAGGCGACGCCAAACTTGCCAGTGAAATGGCAGATAAAATGTTAGCGCGTGGTATTTATGTGGTTGGCTTCTCGTTCCCTGTTGTACCAAAAGACAAGGCTCGTATTCGCACTCAAATGTCGGCTGCACATACTATCGCGCATATTGATAAAGCAGTTGATGCCTTTATTGAAGTGGGCAAAGAGTTAGGAGTTATTTAATGAGTTCACCACTAAAGGGCCCACAAGCAAAACAAATGAAGTCATTGGCAAAGTTGCATAGAGAGCCAGGTATTTGGTTGACCGATAACCCGGTGCCTGAAATGGGTCCGAATGACTTGATGATCAAAATTCGCAAAACGGCGATTTGTGGCACCGATATGCATATCTTTAATTGGGATGAATGGTCTCAGCAGACCATACCTGTTCCAATGATTGTGGGACATGAGTATGTAGGTGAAGTTGTTGATATAGGTCAAGAGGTTGCTGGTTTCAAAATAGGCGACCGAGTTTCAGGTGAAGGCCACATTACTTGCGGACATTGCCGAAATTGTCGTGCTGGTCGCAGGCACCTGTGTCGAAATACAACCGGCGTCGGTGTGAATCGTCAAGGGGCTTTTGCTGAATATCTCGTGATACCGGCATTTAACGCGTTTAAAATCCCAGCCAATATCAGCGATGATATGGCCGCTATCTTTGACCCATTCGGAAATGCTGTACATACTGCATTGTCATTCGATTTAGTCGGTGAAGATGTATTAATTACAGGTGCCGGACCAATTGGAATTATGGCTGCCGCTGTTGCTAAACATGCAGGGGCGCGCTTCGTTGTTATCACTGATGTGAACGATTATCGACTAGATTTAGCGAAAAAAATGGGCGCAACGCGCGTAGTAAATGTTGCTTCTGAAAATTTGAAAGATGTCATGAATGAATTAGGTATGGCTGAAGGATTCGATATTGGTTTGGAAATGTCAGGGGTCCCTTCTGCGTTCCGCGATATGCTTGATAAAATGAATCATGGTGGAAAAATAGCGATGTTAGGTATTCCTCCTCAGAGCGTTGCAGTTGATTGGAACACGGTGATTTTTAAAGGCTTAACGATTAAAGGTGTTTATGGCCGCGAAATGTTTGAGACCTGGTATAAAATGGTAAGCTTGCTGCAAAGCGGCTTGGACTTGAGCCCGATGATTACTCATCAATTTAGTATTAATGACTTTGCCAAAGGTTTCGAAGTGATGGGCTCAGGACAGAGCGGTAAAGTCCTACTTGACTGGCAAGGATAGTTCAATGGAACAGTTTCAACATATTTCAGTACAAGATACCAAAGCGCAGCTCGATGCGGGTACTGCGAAAGTCGTCGATATTCGTGATGATCAGTCGTTTGAGCAAGCTCATATTCCTGGCGCATTCCATTTGACCAATGGTAGTATTCAGCGATTTATGGATGCAAATGACTTTGACACACCAGTTATTGTGGTTTGTTATCATGGACATAGCAGTCAACAAGCCGCTCAATACATATTGCATCAAGGCTTTGAGAATGTGTACAGCATGGATGGTGGATTCGAAGTTTGGAGAACACAATTTCCTTCTCAGTCCAGCACAGAGCCTGGCGATGTTCACGGTAGTAATTCTTGAGTGATTTAGGTAAACAAGGCACACCGATATTAGCTTTTTCTGATAAAAAGCCGGCTCGTTTACTTGCCGATTTTCTGACTAGTTCCAATATCGATGTAGATATTGTTGAAGGAAGACCATCGGCATCTGAACCTGACACTGCAACGGTTAGTCAGGATAAGGTTGATAAGCAGAGCGACTCAATTGAGAAACTGCATTATCAAATTGTTGTTCTTGATCCGAATGATGTGCAAAAAGCATTAAAAATAGCAGAAGACTTTGTGACCAATCCAAACCAAGCTAAATATCAGCAAGCAGCTTGGGAAGTAGGGTCGTCATTTGCTGAGCCAAAAGAATCTCCCAAACGTGCAGCTGCCAGTAATGCTGGGTTACCTGCTTGGCTACAAGATTTAAAATCTACGCCATTTATGTCATTGGTACTGGTTATCTGTCTTGGTGTTTTTTTACTAAGTTATCTTGGAGCCTTTAATGTCATGTCTGAAGCACTGAAAATTCGCAGTGTGGATGAACTTTTACAAACTCAACAGTGGTGGCGTTTGTTTACCCCTGCTTTTCTTCATTTTAGCGTCATTCATATCATTTTTAACCTAATTTGGTGGTGGGTTTTAGGCTCACAACTAGAACGAACATTCGGTAGTATATCGCTAGCTGTCATATTTGCGATTGCCGCAATTAGCTCCAATGTTGCGCAACTTCTGGTGTCAGGCCCTAATTTTGGTGGGTTGTCTGGAGTCGTTTACGCACTGTTTGGTTATGTATGGTGGATAGGATTACTCCGCCCACAGTGGGGGCTCGGCTTACCGAATAACCTGGTGTATTTTTTATTAGCTTGGTTAGCGCTTGGCTACTTCGATGTATTGTGGGTCAACATGGCGAACGAAGCGCATTTGTTCGGATTAATATCAGGGTGTTTAATGGCACTAGCAACTCATCAATTAGCCGGTAAACGGCGTCCTAGAGTCTAACCGCCTTGGCGTAAATATTTGGTGAATATGATGTTTTCAATGACGCTTTCGCCAGTCTCACGTTTCATAATATCTTTGAATTTTTGTAGCAGCTGTCTGCGTATATCTTCACGTCCGGTAAGAGAGCGTATTTTGTCTTCAGGTTGTGTACCAAAAATCTCAATAGCGGTGGCTCTTAACAGTGGCATATGATGTTCTACGTCCATAATTCTGGACGGATCGGCTACCATCATTTCAATAGTAACTCGCACGTAACCAAGCTTCTTTGAGTTGTCGCCAGCGTAGTTGGTAACAATATCAGGCTCTAAGCCGACATAGGCATAATCTGATTGTTGCGCTTGCCCCAGTTTAGGTATGGCTAGCAGCCATGTTGCTAAGCCTATAAGTAACATGCCTTTTACCACTGAAGAAACGGACTTGTGCTGTTTGTGCGGCACGTTGTGTGTTTCATATAGCTTATGCAAAATTGTCATGTTAGTGCCTCTGGAAAAGTATAATACGGATGCCGATATAAACTTTGCTGTGGTAGACTTATTATATCGGACTAAACTCAATTTTCTAAATCACTTGTCGCAAATAAATCAATTTCCCTTTGGTATTCACGCAGTCTGGAAGGACGCGGCGCAATACGACATTCCCAACCAGCACTTAGCTGACTGGCTGCTTCATACTGGCTCTCTTACAGAGCGCTTGCAAGCGCTTACTAATAAATTTGAAGTGAAAGTATTAGGGCAAGCCACTATTGATGCAGATCCAAGCGAACAAGTCACGTTACCAGATTACCACAAGCATCAATGGCAAATAAGAGAAGTTATCCTATATGGTGATGGCAAACCATGGGTTTTTGCTCGCAGTGTTTTGCCTGAACACCTATGTAAAACAACATGGGCTACTTTAGGTAATCAGCCGTTGGGGCAGCGGATTTTTAATGACAATAAATTTGTACGCAGTGAGTTTGTTATTACTCAATTGGATAGTAATCCAATTGCGGGAATTGATATTCTTTCGCCATCGCCAATCAACCTACCCAATCAACTGTGGGGACGGCGCTCCGCATTCAAAATTGAAGATTGGAATTTACTCGTTGCAGAGGTTTTCTTACCGGATTGTCCAAGTTATATTAGTGGCTCCCCACAACCCAATACAATCAATATGAGCGCGAAATAATGCGGTTACGCTGGCAGAACAGAAATGCTTATTGGCGTTTAATGCGGGCTGATAAACCTATTGGTACTTATTTGTTATTGTGGCCAACAGTGTGGGGCTTGCTGTGGGCAGCCAACGGACTGCCGCCATGGCACATTACCGTTATTTTCATTCTAGGAGTCTTCCTTATGCGGTCTGCTGGCTGCATTATTAACGACTATGCTGATCGTAAAATTGATGGTGAGGTAGAACGAACCCAAGCAAGGCCTATTGTTTCTGGCGAAGTACAACCCAAAGAAGCACTGCAACTTTTTTGCTTGCTAGTTGTGTTCGCTTTTGGTCTCGTCTTATTTTTAAATACATATACTATTATGCTGTCGGTGGGGGCTCTATTTCTCGCTAGTCTTTATCCGTTTATGAAACGTTATACCCATTTACCTCAGGTGGCACTAGGAGCCGCGTTTAGTTGGTCTATTCCGATGGCTTTTATGGCTATCACAGGCGAATTACCTATATGGCTCTGGCTCATCTATATGGCCAATTTAACGTGGACGGTCGCTTATGATACCGCTTATGCGATGGTTGATAGAGAAGATGATATACGCATCGGAGTAAAGTCAACGGCTATTCTATTTGGCCGTTTTGACGTCACTATTATTGCCCTTCTAAATATGCTGACATTGATGTTATTGGCTTTCGTTGGCTGGATCACCCATCTGCACTTCAGTTTCTATGTTGGCTTAGTGTTTGCTTCACTGATGTTTATACATCAATTTAGACTAATAAACACGCGCCAGAGAGATGCGTGTTTCGCCGCTTTCTTACATAACCATTGGGTAGGATTAGTCATTGCAATTGGATTGTTGCTTGGGGTCTTGCTTTAACAGCAGCCCCTAGTAACTTCCTCTGTCAGATGAAACCTACTAATCTATTCTTTATGCGACTCGAGTGCCGCAATTCGTGTCTCCATCGCTTCCAGTTTTTCTCTGGTTCGAATGAGGACTTGGCTTTGCACATCAAATTCCTCGCGCGACACTAAATCTAGTTTTGCCAACTGAGCTTGTAGCACTTGTTTAACTTTCCCCTCCGCTTCACCTGCCATGGTTTTTACACCAGACGGTATGGCATTACTGATATTCTTAGCAATTTCTTCTAATTTTTTTGGATCGAGCATTGGTTAATCCTTGGCTTCGGGTTCGAACTATAATTATATCTCGAAATGGTAAAGAAAAAAGCGTTATTCACGGCTCATTTGTTATAATTTGTGTCGTTGCCAATTTTTTCCCCTGAGAGTCGTAAAATGCGCTTAAATGATGCCCAGCAAGAAGCCGTCGAATATGTATCAGGCCCGTGCTTGGTGCTAGCCGGAGCTGGCAGTGGAAAAACCCGGGTTATCACTAATAAGATTGCATATTTAGTTCGTGAATGTGGCTATAAAGCGCGTCAAATTGCGGCGGTTACTTTTACTAATAAGGCCGCTCGAGAGATGAAAGAGCGTGTTGCACAAACGCTCGGAAAAGCGGAGGCACGAGGTTTGAAAGTATCTACTTTTCATACGCTTGGCCTCAGTATAATTAAGAAACACGTTTTACAGTTAGGTTATAAAGCGGGTTTTTCACTATTCGATGATAAAGACTCAATGAGCTTGATGCGTGACCTCACTGAAATAGAATATGATGGTGATAAAGAACTTCTATCTGCATTACAATCAAAAATATCGAATTGGAAGAACGATTTGATCTTACCTGAAGCCGCGATGAAATTGGCTTATGGAGACAGCGAAATTGAGCAAGCAAAATACTATGTTGAATATTCGTCTCACCTTAAAGCTTATAATGCCCTCGACTTCGACGATCTTATTTTATTGCCCACGTTATTGCTTAAAACCAATGATGCCGTGCGCGACAAATGGCAGAGCATGCTCAAATACTTGCTGGTGGATGAGTATCAGGATACCAACACCAGTCAGTACGAATTAGTTCGCTTATTAGTCGGGCAACGAGCCCGATTTACGGTGGTGGGCGACGACGATCAATCTATTTATTCATGGCGAGGCGCTAGGCCGCAAAATTTGGTTTTGTTAAAAAAGGACTTCCCTAGCCTTCGCCTAATTAAGTTGGAGCAAAATTACCGCTCTTCCGGGCGGATACTGCATAATGCCAACATTTTGATCCAAAACAATCCACATGTTTATGACAAGCGTCTGTTTAGTGAACTACCATATGGCGAAAAGCTCAGAGTGGTCGTTGCCAAAAATGAAGAACATGAGGCTGAAAAGGTTGTCGCAGAATTAATGGCGCATCGCTTTATGAATAATACGAGTCACGGTGACTACGCTATTCTGTATAGAGGTAATCATCAGTCTCGCTTGTTTGAAAAAGTACTAATGACAAACCGTATCCCTTATAAAATAAGTGGCGGAATGTCATTTTTTGGGCGCACCGAAGTCAAAGATGTGATGGCCTACTTGCGTTTATTGGTAAATCAAGATGACGATAATGCACTGCTAAGGGTCATCAATACACCTTCGCGAGGTATTGGTCGTGCCACCTTAGAAAAAGTTGGGCACTTTTCCAACGCAAATAGAATTGGTTTGTTTGAGGCTTGTTGTCACAGCGGCTTAAATAGTATTTTGGGTTCTAGGTCTTACCAATCAGTTGAGCAATTTTCTCGTTGGGTTGTTGAAGCAGCTGACAATGCACAGCGCGGTGATACCGTTGCTGTACTGCGTGATTTCATAAAAGCCATGGGGTATGAAGAATGGCTATACGAACAAAGCACAAGTCCAAAAGCAGCTGAAATGGGGATGGCAAATGTCAGTACGTTATTTGGTTGGGTTGATAACATGCTCAAGGGCGATGACTTAGAAGTACCAATGACATTGCCTGAAATTGTGAATCGATTAATTTTGCGTGACATGATGGAGCGAGGTGAAGACGACGCTGAAGCTGATCAAGTGCAACTTATGACGCTGCATGCATCAAAGGGGCTCGAATTTCCTTATGTCTTTATGGTGGGGATGGAAGAGGGTCTGCTGCCGCATAAAAGTAGCATTGAAGAGGATAACATTGATGAAGAGCGCCGGTTAGCATATGTTGGTATTACTCGTGCGCAAAAAGAACTGGTTTTTAGTATCGCTAGAGAGCGCCGTCAATTTGGTGAAGTTATCCAGCCAGAACCATCTCGATTCCTTTATGAATTGCCACAAGACGATGTTGAATGGGAGTTTCAAAAGAAGAAAGCGACAGTTGAAGAAAGAAAAGAAAAAGGCGCCAAAGGGATCGCTAACTTACGAGACTTGCTATAACGTTAACGCGATTTAACTTTCATCATCGACAAAGTCGAGTAAGATCGTATTACCTAGTATATCGCCTTGACCGTATTCACATCCTAAACCCTTCAAACCCTCAAGCTTACTCTTACTCGAAATCCCTTCGGCAATGACAATAAGTCCGACTTTCTCGGCCACTAAAATAACCGATTCAATGAAACGTAAATTCTTCTCTGAACGTGTGAAAGACTGAATAAATCGTTCATCAATTTTGATAAACTCAAATGGGTATGAGAACAAATAATTCAGCGATGCTGAACCGCTACCGAAGTTATCTAAAATTAAGCCAAAACCATGGCGTTTTAACTTTTTGATAGAAGGTAATATATATTGTGAACGATTACTGAGTGCGCTTTCTGAAAACTGGAGTAGTAATTTATCTGCACCAAACCCGCTTTCTTTGACTCTTGTAATCAACTCCTGCACGAGGTCTTTTTGCATTAAGTGTTCGACTGACAAACTCAAGCCAATACGCTGGTGGGCAAACTCCGGGTCGTTCTTCCATTGGCGTAATAAGCCAATTGCACCGTCTAATAGAAATTGATTAAGCTCTACCGTGATGCCACATTGATCAGCAATTTTCCAAAAGTGTTCGCGATTTATTTTGCCAAACGTCTCATCATGCCATTGCAACGTGCATTCAAAATAAAGTAGTGATTCATCTTGAAGCTTAACAACGGGCTGCAAAACACAATCGAACCCTTTGTCTTTCAATGTTTTACGGAATTCTGATTCTAACTGGATATCTTCAAGCAGCTTTTCACGCATGCTTTTATCAAAGGTGACATACCGACCGCGCCCCAGACTCTTTGCATGATACATTGCTGCATCAGCGTCTCGTAAAACCTCATCAGCTGACATATAGCTGCTATCAAGATGAGTGATCCCTATGCTAGCGCCGCTAAACATTTCTTTACC
This sequence comes from Glaciecola sp., assembly GCA_034112105.1. Classification (GTDB taxonomy): domain Bacteria; phylum Pseudomonadota; class Gammaproteobacteria; order Enterobacterales; family Alteromonadaceae; genus Glaciecola. Next base: position 9,211 of record JAWUVZ010000085.1, read on the forward strand.
ATCTAGGGTAAATGGCATGGAGACCGAGTTGATTATGCGAGAGGCAACTTCTTCAACCGATTTGATATCCTCGAAGTTGTCTAACAGAATAACGAATTCATCGCCGCCTAAGCGCGCCAATAGGTCGTGGCCGCGTTTACACAAAGCAACACGTTGGCCTACTTCGACTAAAAATTCATCGCCTGCATGATGGCCCAAAGTATCGTTAATGACTTTGAACCTATCTAAGTCAATAAATAAAACCGCAAATTGATTTTCTGGGTGGCGCTTCTTGTTGGCAATTGCGAGTTCAAGGCGACTATTAAACATGACACGGTTAGGCAGATCGGTAAGTGCGTCGTGGTGCGCGTCATGAATGAGTTTTAACTCTATTTCTTTACGCTGCTCTATCTGTTTTTTTAGATATTCATTGCTTTGGTTAAGCTCTTCAGTGCGCTCGTCCACCTTGTTTGTCAGTTGCAGGTTATATTCTTTGAGTGCTTCAGCACTTTTTCTACGTTCCATTGCTACCGCAATATGATGCGATACGAAGCGCAAAATTTCTAAATCTTTGTGGTTGTAATCTTCAAGTTTACCGTATGTTTGTACAGCAATAACACCCTGAACTTCACCATCAATAATCAATGGTGAACCTAACCAAGAGTTATTATGCTCCATCATATTTTGCGCTACAGTAACATCAACTTCGCCTTCTTCAGCCAACGCTAAAATCTTTGAATTGTCGATAAGCGTAGCTTGGCCACGACGAATAATATATTCCGTTAATCCTAAACCCAATGGGCGTTCATCGACAGAATCATGCAACTCATCGCTAAGATAAGGAAAGGTCAGCTTGTCTTTGTCTTTATTTAAAACAGCAACAAAACAGTTTGGGGCGCTTATTAGACGGGCAAGAATATCATGTAATTTTGAATAAAATCGAGGTACATCATTATCAAGAGAAGCGGACAATTCTGATATCTCAAACAACGCTGTTTGTAACGACTCAACCTTCTCGCGTTCGAGTATTTCTTCTTGCAAATCGTCATTGATAGCACGCAGTTGCTTGGTGCGTTCACGAATGGTTCGTTCAGTCACTTCACGATTTTTAACGCGGTCAACGGTTGTTACAATGTGCTGGGAAATAAATGAGAGGACTTCGAAGTCCTCAGGACTATAGCGTACATCGTCGTTATAGCTCTGCACTACCATAGCGCCAATCACATCAGCGTTACGTTTTAATGGAACACCGATTAGGTCGACAGGTGGTGTTCCTAACATCTCAATACCGGTTTCCTGTAAAACAAAATCAGTATTTTCTTTGGTCATTACCAAGCTTTTCCCGTTTTTGAGAATGTAGCCGGTAATGCCGCCCATAATACGTTCATATGGAACTAATGAAATCACCTTTTCATCGAGTTCATCAACAAAGTAAGCAAAATCAACATTTTTGTCGCTAGGATCAAAGAAGGCAACGTAGAAGTTATCGGCGTTCATAAAATCACTGACGATATCATGAACCGCTTTATACAGGCGGTCGAGACTGCTAACTGAACTAGCTAGTTCACTAATTTCGAAGAGCGCTTTCTGAATTTTTTCAGCACGCTTATATTTTTCTGTGAGATTCTGAAGTTGTGGAAGTAGCTCCCTCAATTCTTGCTCAGAAAGTTCTCCGATGCCTTTAACGTGTTGATTCATTTAAATAAAAATCCTTTGCAACTCTAAACTTTAGATTTGTTAGGAAATAGAATTCCGGATAATCTAAATAGAGTTAAATGCCTTCAATCATATAATTAATAGCTGTTTTGATGTCTTCATCAGTACAATCACCACATGCTCCCATTGCCGGCATTGCGTTAATACCATCAACCGCATTTTTCCATATCTGATCAAAGCCTTTTTCGTCTAAACGCGGTTGCCATTCAGATGCAACTTGCAGTTTAGGGGCACCTAACACACCTGACGTGTGACATGCAACGCATGCGACATCATATATCTGTTTGCCAGTGCGAGGACCCGCTGCTACAGCTGGTGCTGCGCCCGCAACGTGCACTCTTCCAACAGGCTGAATACGCTCTGCAATATCATCATTCGTCATTTCTTGTGCGTTTGCGTTTACGAAAAATAACGCGGATACGAAAAGACTTACTAATACTCTAAATTTCACTATTCTCTCCTGAAATTTGTGATAACTCACAACACCTTAACAATTATAAACATTAGTCAGGGGTAAACAACTATTAGTTGCATTATCCCTATGGGTATTTTTATTAACAATTCGCTGGATTTCTACTTATCGGATAACGAACTGTTTTTATTAGCCTTTTGAATTATAGTCCAAATTGACCTTGCAGCAACGCAATAAATTTTCGTTTTTGCTTAAAATCAAAACTCAATTCACTGATTAAAAACTCAAATGCTTGATGTTGTTTTTTACTCTTCAACGCAGACTTTAGTTCTTTTAACAAGGTAATTGCCGTTTCATATCCTTGTGTATCTGTATTTTTTGGATACGTCCTGATGAGTCTGCGGTATAAAACAAAACCCAACTCTGGTTGCGTCTCGATGCCTAATTCTGCAATTTTATGAAGTAATGAATTCGACAATTCGACATCTTGCGCATCGGTTATCGCGATATCGTTTTTACCACATGCTAAATATAGTTCGAACAGAGCATCTTGATTGTCAGCGTCCTGCAATTGCTTCATCAACAATGCTTGGGCTTTTTCAAACCAATGTTGAACGTCGGCTTCGCTCTTGTTCTCAGATGCACTAAGTAAATTGAGCACAGCGTGAAAGTCTGTTGCCTCTAATGTCCGTTCGTAGGCCGACCAATGTAACTCAAGTGAAGCGTCAATATCTTCTAATTGCTCATGCGTATTTGCACTAAGCGTCAGTAGTTTACTCTCCTGCCTATAATTGAGCTCATGGCTTTCGATTTCAGCAATATACTTTCTTGCTATATCCTTGAGATCTAATGCAACACATAACTCAGCTAACTCAATGTATTCGGTAAGAGTAGTTGCGAGCTTATGCTTACATTCAATGAGCTTTAGTTTGTTTTTATACGATGCCTCCACACCACCGTCTGCGTAATATAAAGCTAGGTCTGTGAGTATCAGCTCATGCGTATCATCTACGCTCTTTTCAATTTGGATTGAACTAACATCGGTTTGTTCAAATTGGCATTCGAGGTTAACTAATTTTTCAATAAATAAAGTGATCAACTCTGGATGTTTTTTTACGAACTTCTTATAAATTGAAGGCAACGCAAAGTTAGTAAATGGTTGATGGTAAAGTGACATTAAAAAACTTACTTTACGCTGAGGTGGCCAATTCAACTCACTGATGAATGTTGCAAATGCTTGAACCAAGGTTACTTCAACTTTTAGCCGATAGCCTTTGTCATCTTTAATTTTACCTAGCGCTTTATTGTATCTCAACAAGGCAGTCTGAGTTAATTCAAACGCTGGATCAGTAGGCAATTTATGCAATATTGAAATTAGACGATTGAATCTTTCTATTGCGGTCTCAAAATAAGTCTTTACTCTATTTTGACGCCATACTTCGCGCAAAGGTAGCGCTTTGTTAATAATATCGATCAGTGCTTTTTTATTTACTTTTCCGTTGCTGACATCAGCAAACAATACCCATTGTTCGGTTTTATCTATGTCGCTGGTAATTTGCTTTAATAGCGTTGCTTTCGCTTCTGCTTCGGACATGCTTTCAATATAGCCAGTTATACGCTCAATGTCATCGCCTTCCTGCAAAACCTCGAGTTCGGCTTCACGCGAAATATCAGTGAGTGCGACAGCGACGCAATGTTTGCAAAAGTCGAATCCCTCAGAGTCGGAACAATTACAACTGCCCTCGTACTGACCTTCAACGATCGAAAGCTTCACAGTAAACTCCTGAATTTCTTGGACGATAGCCGTAACTATTAATTGGACTCTAGTGAAGCGATGGACCGCTTCTTGAAAATACAACATTTCTCCTTTATCGAAAGTACGTCTTCCGGCAAGTTTTTGTAGCTGTAGAATTGGGTTACTATCTGGCATAGGGTCTTTTGTTCAAGCTCAAAGGTTAAAACTACGGATTTATAAAGTAACGAACGTGCTAAATACGCTGACTCTTTATTGGTGCCCACTGCTACGAACCTTGCGGTTGGTATCATGAGATGAAAAAACAAGTAAAACATTGGTGCACGGTATCAGTAAAAACCGCAACGAACTGAACATTGTATAACAGTTTGCGTGCAATGAAAATGGATCTACTGCAGAAGCATGGAAAGTAGAGGCGTGGCTGATGGCCAAGCCTCTACTTTAGATATGTTTTTCAGGCGAGATTTTTTTTGAAGAATACGGTTGTTCGTTGCCAAGACAAATCAGCATCTGCAGGACTGTAACGACTTGTTGAATCGTTATGAAAGCCATGTTGGGCACCGGTATAAAAGTGCGCCTTATAGTCAGCTTTACTGGTCTTAAGTACTTCTTCATATGCCGGCCAAGTTGCATTGACGCGCTGATCTTGCTCCGCGAAATGACTTAATATAGGGCCTTTTACATTCAGCTGCAATTCGGCACTTGCCGGAGTTTCGTAGTAAGGGATCGCCGCATTAATATCGTTCGGCATTGTTGCGGCTAATAAATGGCTGATATAACCACCAAAGCAAAAACCAACCACCCCTAATTTATCGTTACCTTTTTCATGTCGCTTTAACCAAGTTGCTGCAGCCATGAAGTCCTGTTCGATTTTCGATCGGTCCAAACTGCGTTGCATTGCACGACCATCATCATCATTTCCTGGATAACCACCCAGCGGAAACAGGGCATCGGGTGCAAATGCAATGAATCCTATTTTTGCTAAACGACGAGCAACGCCTTTAACATATGGATTTAAACCGCGATTTTCGTGAACAAGCACGGTTGGGACCTTTTCCCTTAAGTCACTCGGTACTGCTAAATAACCGTTGCCTTTACCATGGCCATTCGGTGAGTCAAACTCAACATAAGTTGCTCTTATTTCGGGGTCATTGAAACTGATTTGTTTTGCTTTTGCGTAGTCAGGAATAAGGGCGCTAGAAATTAGGCCAAGTGACAAACCGGCTACCGATAAAGTTCCCAGCCTAGTCATGAAGGTGCGCCGATTAATATCACCATGTGCATATTTGTCATACCAGTCAAATGCTTGTTGTGGAATTTGCTCTGGTTTACGCTATTTTGACTTTGTTTGGCTGTTTTCAGTCATGTTAGATATCTTCTTCATTGATTATCCACAGTGAGTTTCACTACTAAAAATTGAGCAATTATAGTTCATATTTTATACTATGACGAATAGTTAAATTTTTATTTAGCTTCTATGTGACTGTTCATAAGGTTGCCTTTGTAGCCAACAATCAGTGCTCCAAAGACCCATTTTTAATTCATCACTTTCAGAGCTCTATGCAAAAATCCTCTTGGCTTTATGTTGAACGCTATTTCAAATCGAGTAAATATCTCAACAAAAAGACAGCCGCCATAAAATATGTAATTAGACTGACTTTTCTAAATTCACCGGTACCGACTTTAATTCCGACATAAGTAATGAAACCCAAGGCAATACCCTCGCTAATACTAAAGGTCAACGGCATTGTCATTAATGCAATGGTGGCTGTAGCGACACTAGCCAAATCTGAAAAATCGAGTTCTTTGATTGAATCCATCATAAAAATACCTACCATCACCAATGCTGGCGTGGTGGCCATAATAGGAATAACTAACATGAGTGGGGACAAAAATAAGGCAAGTAAAAAACAAATAGCCACAACAATAGCGGTTAAGCCTGTGCGCCCGCCGGCAGAAACCCCTGCCGCAGATTCAACATAACTGGTTACCGGTGATGTACCAAGCGCTGCGCCAACCACTCCTGCGACCGCATCAGCTGTCATCGCGCGGCCCATTTTAGGTAGTTTACCGTTGCTGTCGACAAGCTTCGCACGCTTAGATACTCCAATGAGAGTGCCAATGGTGTCGAACATATTAACAAACATAAGTGCAAAAATTAGGTCCCAGGTTGTCGCAAAATTAACGATGGGATACAACAAGTCCATCGCAAAAAAGGTATCGGAGATTGGTGCCGGAAGCCCAACGATAGCGTCGGGCATTGCGGTTAAATAACCACTCTCGGTTGGAATAAATAGCCCAATAACAGTGAGTGTCACTATTGATATTAAGATAGCCCCGGTGACTTTTTTAATCACCAATACAATAGTAAAAATAATACCTAGAAAAGCCAATAGTATTGATGGCTGCGATAAGTCACCTAACCCAACGAAAGTGGCTGGGTTGTCTACAATTAAACCCGCGTTTTTTAGTCCAATAAAGGCGATAAACAAACCGATGCCGCATTGCACTCCAATTTTTAGTGAGGCTGGAATTGCATCTGCAATTTTTTGGCGCAAGCCAGAGAGTGTCAGTAATAAAAATAATATGCCGTTATAAAAAACAATGCCTAATGCTGCTTCCCATGGTATTTCACGTGTTAAACAAATAGTAAAGGCGAAAAACGCATTGAGACCCATACCGGGAGCGAGTGCGATAGGGTAGTTTGTTAGCCACGCCATTAATAAAGTGCCAAAACACGCCGCCAATGCAGTCACGGTGATTAAACCGGCTACTGGCATGCCGCTTAACCCTAATATACTGGGGTTGACGATAAGAATGTATGACATCGCCGCAAAAGTAGTTAAACCTGCAATAATTTCGGTTTTCACGGTTGTTGCGTGTTGGCTAAGAGAAAATGTTTTATCTAAAAAACGGGTGATCATTGGCTTTCCTTATTATTTTTATTCTGCCATTCTGCCATTCTGCCAGACTGTTGTAGCTGAGTTATTTACCGTATTACTGCTTGTCCTGCTATTAAGTAAGCAACCAGCAATGCTCTTGCGACTGCTTGAGTATTACTGAATATTTATTTTATTAGAAGGCTTGATTGGTATCCATGTCATCCTTGGGGCTCCAAATTTGATAAAATAAAGTGAAACTTGGCATAATTAATTAAAAAATAATTATCAAAAGGGTCTTTTCCTTAGTATTGTGCGTTACGGATTGTACTCAAGCAATCCGGTAAGTGAATGAAATTCAAGCGCTATCGACATTCACATTCGTTTCGACAGGAATATAGATAATGAGCACTTACAGTAAAATGAGCAAACTCAAGCAACTAATTCAACAATTACCCAAAGCAGAGCTGCATTTGCACATTGAGGGCACGTTGGAGCCGGCACTAATGTGGAGTTTGGCAAAAAAACATAATATTGTTCTGCCTTTTTCTAGCGTTGAGGACATTCAAAAGGCATATCAGTTTAATAACCTACAAAGCTTTCTCGATCTTTATTATCAGGGTGCGGATGTATTACGCGACGAAGACGATTTTTTCGAGCTGATGTGGGCTTACCTATGCAAATGTCATGAGCAAAATATTGTGCATACTGAAATTATGTTTGACCCGCAAACCCATACTCAAAGGGGTATTACTTACGATGTGTTTATGCCAGGATTTGCCAAAGCAATTGCTAAAGCAAAAATAGAATTGGGTATATCTGTGTACCTTATTTTATCATTTTTAAGGCATTTGAGTGAGGACAGCGCAATTGCTACCTTACAAGAAGCACAGCCGTATTATTCGATGCTTACTGCCGTTGGTCTCGATAGTGCTGAATTGAATAATCCGCCGTCAAAATTTGAGCGTGTGTTCGCTAGCGCTGCGTCATTGGGATTCAAGTTAGTTGCCCATGCAGGAGAAGAAGGACCGCCAGAATACGTGTGGGAAGCGATTAATTTACTTAAAGTAGATCGAATTGATCACGGTGTTCGCAGCATTGAAGACCCTAAGTTAATGGCTTATTTGAAACAGCATCAAGTACCTTTAACCGTATGCCCTCTGAGTAATTTAAAACTGTGTGTTGTTGATGATATGAGTGAACACAATATTGTTGATCTGCTAAATGATGGTTTGCGCGTCATGGTAAATTCTGACGACCCCTCTTACTTTGGTGGCTATTTGAATGAAAACTTCTATGCCTTGGTCGACAAACTCTCTTTAACAGAACAAGAAGTTGTGAAACTAATCAGCAACAGTATCAGTGCCAGTTTTTTGCCTGAACAGCAAAAACAAGAATGGTTAACGTGTATTCAACATATTTGCCAAAATTAAGGACGATTAAACATGTGTAAATCGGCGTTACTCATCTTGATAATTGCATTGCCTGGATTGTTCGGTGTTGCATTAGCAGAGCCAAAGTATGGCCCTCGTGAATTTTCCGATACCGACAAATGGACCGCTATTGTTGCTGCTTACGAACCAGAAATTAGCGCAATTGACGATGCCTTCGATATAACGGAGACAGCAAAAATTGATCAAACGATCATTATCAAAGGCGTAAAATATCAACTTGGGACTTATAAAAATGAACCGGTTATTATTTTCACTACAGGCATTAGTGTCGCCAATGCGGCAATGACAATGCAAATGGCTCTTGATTATTTCCCTATCGATAAAGTGATAATGATGGGTATTGCTGGCGCAGTAAACCCTATGTTCGAACCCGGAGATATAGCTATTCCAGAGCGCTGGTATTATCACGATGAGTCTGTGTATGTGAATCCAGATCTGAATAAAGTAGGTACGTACATACTTCCTAGTTATTATAAAGAGGCCTCAATTGGTCATAAAAAACGAAAAAAAATAGATTCTAATGCGCCCAAATATAAAAACTTTGGCTACCAGTTCCCACGAGAAGTTGCCGTGGTTAAAGAAGGGATCGACATCCCACAAAAAATGCCTTACTTTTCGGTTTCCGACAATTTACTAGCGTTAGCCAAAAAGGCGATAATAAATGTCGATACAATTAAAATGCCTTCCGGCAAGCTAATTAAAGTTAAAATCGGTGGAAATGGTGTAACGGGTTCTGTGTTTGCTGATAGCTCAAAGTATCGACAATGGTTACAATATGTTTTCAACGCGCAGGTAACGGACATGGAATCCGCTGCTGTCGGTCAAGTTTGTTTTGTGAATAATGTCGACTGGATTGTTATTCGTTCAGTGAGTGATTTGGCCGGTGGTCAAAAGGGTCACAATGACGAGAACGTATTCAGTGCTATTGCATCGGGTACTGGTGCCAAGTTAATGATGGCTTTATTGGATGAGATTGTTAATGCAAAAGCAAAAGACATAAAATAAGACTGGAAAATCTAGTTTAATTCTTTAGACTCTCGCCCTGCAATCTATAAATTGACGTTACCGTTTAATAAAGCACCCGTAGCTCAGCTGGATAGAGTATCGGCCTCCGAAGGCTGAGGTCGAAATACAAGATGCAATTTGAGGGCGAAGGTCATTAATGCAATGTTAGGATTTGTGCTGTAAAACTGAGTAAAACCGCTACGCACCCGTAGCTCAGCTGGATAGAGTAACGGCCTCCGAAGCCGTGGGTCGCGCGTTCGAATCGCGCCGGGTGCACCATCTTTCATTATTTTGAGTGTTTTTTTTGTGGCTAGATTTGGGGTGATTGTAGAGTTGTGACCGCTATGTGACCAAGTTTTGATTAATCTAATTAAAAATGGTAGTACGCGTGTTGGCATAGCGCACAAAATATTGAATTATAATTTTACCAGCCACCTTAAGTTTCTGATTGTTTAATCTTATATTTTTTTAAGTGAATACCGTGTTGGTCTTGTATTATTTTATAACTTTTCCCCCTCGTTGACATTGCATCTAGTAAGATCGAATGCATTCAGGATAACTTGCTATCAGTTTTTTGCCTTACGTATTTTAGGTCTTGCGACTGATAAACATCTGCATACTCATCTACTGTTTCTTTAACCCATTCAAGATGAAACCTGAATCTTTTGGCTTCTAAATGAACACCTTAAAACCAATAAGACATTCTTTTGATATTAACCCCCCGAATTGAGACATGGTGTGCGAGTGTATAAATGCGTGAAACCGAAATGTATTGCAACCCGCGGCTTATCGCACCTAGACCGTGTCAAAACTTCGTAAAGTTTGGAACTCAGAGCTTGTGGATGAGCGAACTAGCTGGAATGGAAAGAAGTGGACAGTAAGCGCTTTTTATTGAAA
>JAWUVZ010000086.1:0-81941 GCA_034112105.1 Glaciecola sp.
TACCTACTTTATAGTATCCCAGCGGATTTCAGTGAGATCATCAATGCATTGCAAGTACCAACCGATGGTTCTCAATCAAAGTTAACACTCCTTGATTTTTCTTTAGATTTTTCGCCTTCCGGTGTCTTCGGGTTTTGGTCCGTCATGACCGGCTTTGTATTGTTAAATATCGCCGCATTCGGCATGGATCAAGACGTGACACAGCGGATGTTAACTTGCAAAGATGCTAAAGAAGCAACCAAAGCGCTTACCTCTTCTATATTAATGGGCATCCCCGTTGTTTTGATTTTCGTCGTTATCGGTATGCTGCTCTATATTTATTATCAGCGCCCTGATTTAATGAGTCAGAGTATTGCAAATGGGGATGTGCCAACTCCAGAATTTGTAGGCCAAACAGTAACAATTTTCATGTATTACGTTCTCACCGACTTACCTAATGGAATAAAAGCGGTGGTGACCATTGGCATTATTGCAGCCGCATTGTCTACTCTAAATTCTGGACTTAATTCTATGTCTTCGGTTGCTGTGCAAGATATCTATCGCGGGATTTCACTGAAAAAAGGCAAAACGCTTTCTGAAGCACACATGGTCAAAGCGGGCAGAATTAGTATGATCATTGTTGCGATTGCACTGAGTATAATGGCGGCCTTGTGTTTTTACTGGCAACAACATAGCGATATGCCATTATTGGCTTTTGCGCTGAGTGTTATGATTTTCTCTTACAGCGGCTTGCTTGGTGTTTATTTCACAGCCCTCTTTAGCAGTCGTGGTTCACCGCTCTCTATTTTGGCAGCATTAATCATTGGCTTCCTTATCCCTGTGCTAATGCAGCCTTACATTATGGCGTTATATTTACCCACCGAGTATCAATTTAGTCTCGGATTTTCATGGCAATTAGTGATCGCCACATTTGTTGCTACCGCTGTGTGTTTGCTTGGTAACAATAATTTGATGAGAGCTAAAATATGACGACCACAAAGCAAATACTAAACGAATTAAATCACATACCATCAGAGGGGATTAATTCAACTAGCGAACAAATTGACTTGATGACAACGACACAAGCCTTGCACTGTATTAATCAACAAGACAGTCTGGTTGCCAGCGCTGTAGCGCGAGCAATCCCTGAAATAACCCAAGCGGTTAATGCTGCCGTTATATGCTTAAAACAAGGTGGACGCTTAGTATATATTGGGGCTGGGACAAGTGGCAGGCTGGGTATTTTAGACGCAGTTGAATGTAGACCGACATTTAGCGTGCCTAGCAATGTTGTCGTCGGTATTATTGCCGGCGGTGAAACAGCACTAATAAACGCGGTTGAAGGCGCAGAGGACGATATTGGCGCTGCTCAACGAGATCTCGAAAATATACAATTTAACCAACAAGACATGCTAGTTGGTATCGCTGCCAGTGGCCGCACTCCTTACGTTATTGGTGCGCTAAACTATGCAAAATCGATTAATGCCACAACAGCTTGTATTGTTTGCAACCCGAATGCACCTCTTATCAAAATAGCTAAAATTGGTATTTGCGCGAACGTCGGTCCCGAAGTGCTAACCGGCTCGACCCGAATGAAATCCGGTACCGCCCAAAAGCTAATCTTGAATATGATAAGTACTGCCAGCATGATTCAATTAGGTAAAACTTATAAGAATTTAATGGTTGATGTGAATGCGACCAATCAAAAGTTGGTTGCTAGAGCAATACGTATTGTTATGCAGGCGACAGAGTGCGAAGAACAAGTCGCCTTGGATGCATTGTCAATTGCAAACAATAGTGCAAAGCTTGCTATACTTAAAATTCTTACTAACAGTGACATAATTACATGTCAAAATCTATTAGCCGGCAATGGTGGCTTTCTGCGTAAAGCTTTGGACGCCGTTTAGTTTTAATTCAAGCAGCCGAGAGTGAAGTACCCATCTATATTACTGTACTTTGAACGCTAGGTTTTTCTCGACATATTCGATAAAATTCAATAAATACCTTATAGTAAAATACTGCCCTGTAAACTAATGATTTATTGATGGACATACTTTTATCCGACGAGCTTAAAACACTCTATGAACATCGTGTAGCGAACCTAGACAAACAGCAATTAATGCCTGTGGATATTAGTACAATAATTGATGATTTTGCTAGCGCTGATGGCATAAGCAGCATTATTATCGGACATTCCTTTTATGGTCAGCCAATCAGTTGCATAAGCATGGGGTGTGGTCCTAAAAAAGTGCTTATGTGGACTCAAATGCATGGTGACGAGTCAACCGCAACCGCTGCAGTATTAGATATTATTCAGCTTGTCACTGCAAAGTTGAACCCACCTTTGAGTGCAAACTGGTTCGAATCACTGACAATACACATAATCCCTATGCTAAACCCGGATGGCGCAGTTGCTGGTACTCGAGAAAATGCCCAAGGTATTGATATCAACCGAGATGCAATAGCATTGCAAACGCCCGAGGGGCAAGCACTAGACGCATTCGTCAAAAAAATTAATCCCGACTTTGCTTTTAATCTGCATGACCAACATGATTACTATCGCTGTGGTAAGGATGGCAAGTCTTCCACTTTGGCATTCCTCGCTCCAGCCTTTGATAATCAAAAAACCATTGATCCTGCTCGACAAAAAGCAATGGCATTGATTGCCCTCATGCAGGCGCGAGCCAGCTCTTTGCTGCCCGAGGGTATTGCACGCTATGATGATAAGTTTTCTGCTCGCTCATTCGGTGATCAAATAGCTCGACTGGGGATTAGCACCATATTAATTGAATCGGGCCACTATCCAAATGCGCATTATCGCCAGGTTGCGCGAACCATGAATGTGTTTGTGTTACTTCACGCATTAACGATGCTTTGCGACGAATCGGATTGGACAGCCGATGAAAGACTTAAAAAACTTGAAATGGAATATTGGAAAATCCCGGAAAACCAAGAACATAAACTGTGCGATCTACTTATCAAAGACTTAGGTTTTGCAGGGAATTCCTATACAACTGACATTGCGATACGTAAAAAATCTCGTTTCGAATCATTTGCCATAATCGCTGATATTGGTGATTTACATGAACAACATGGCCTTAATACTATTGACGCTTTAGGTTATACATACGATCCAGGACGCTCATATTTATTACAAAAAGCATTGTATTTAACCAATGAAAGCTATATTGCTATACTCAAACAAGGCTTTAGTCACTTTGTAGGGAATGTCGGCTTAATAACAAATGATTCGGATTATATGGTCATCGAAAACCCTCAGTATTGGCATGACGATAAAAAAGTAATTAAAGGCATCATACCCGCAGGTTTCTTGTGCAAAAACGGTGAACTTAAGTATGCTCTAGTGATGGGGGAAATATTATCCCTCTAATCCAAAAATCACCTCACTAATATGACAGTTATAAACACATCAAGGGTATTCGACTCAAATTGACAATTAGATATTGCATATAAAGTGGACAATCACCCGCTAGTTTAAAAAAATCGACAGTTTTATCTTCTTATAGAGTTGTCTTGTGCACCTTGCCTTGCTAGATTTAATTAATAAAAAATTACGCTAGGCACGCTCAATCTTTGATGTATATTTACTCATCTGAGTCACGCGCCCAGTTCATACACAAAACACAGATTGATGAACGCAACTCAACGCGTCCAAATAAAAAAGACGGTTGTAAAGGAAAAAGAATGCCATATTGGACGAGACTAGCTCAAGCTTCCCTTTTAGCTAGTGCTGTTTTTTTAGTAAGTTGCTCGAATACGTCAGATATCGGAGCGATGCCATCCAAAAACTATAGCTATCGAGTCAAGTCTTTAGTAATGCATTTTACTGCCGTCAATTATCAAGAGTCAGTTGATGCGCTGGTTGAAGAAGGCAATGTCAGCTCACATTATTTAATTCCTAAAGCCGATGACCCAACCTATCCCTACAGCGACATTAAAGTATTTCAATTAGTGGATGAAAATCAAAGGGCGTGGCACGCTGGTATTAGCTATTGGCAAGGTCGCTCAGGACTTAACGATCATAGTATTGGTATTGAAGTGGTTAATACGCCTTTTTGTCAAGAGGATAACCTAAATGATGATCCACGCTCCCCGATTACGCCAAGAATTATGGGCGCCGAAAAAAATCGTGACTTGTGTGTTTTCCCGGATTTTGAAGAAAAACAAATACAATTATTGATTAAATTAAGTAAAGAAATACTGGCCAGAAATCCAGATATTGCACCTACTGCTGTTGTCGGGCATGCGGATATTGCACCTTCAAGGAAGAATGACCCCGGCCCCAGATTCCCTTGGTATAGATTATATCAAGAGGGAATTGGTGCTTGGTATGACAACCACAATTTAACCCATCATTGGTTGGCTTTTAATCACACATTGCCCAGCCTGGCACTCGTTCAAAAAAGCCTAAATGCTTACGGCTATGATCTAGTGCCAACGGGTAGAATGGATCAACAAACCATCGACACCTTGGCTGCGTTTCAAATGCACTTTGTGCCTTGGAAAGTTACTGGAGAGATGGATAATCAGACTGCTGCTGCAATATTCGCTTTAGTGCAAAAATACTTCCCCGCAAAATATGTGCAATTGAATGAAATTTATCAATCAGAGGTATTAATGGCCCGGGCCAACAAGCAACACGTCGATGACAATACACAGCAGTTTCAGTTGTCCAAAGTGTTTACCGAATTGCAGTCCCTAGACGCCGATAACTCTGTCAACAAAGGTATATTTAAAGCTTATAAGGGAAGCGGTGAGCTGATTCTTGAAACCAATAACGCTGCATCCGCCGATATATATATTAACGGGATGAAATTAAATTTAGCCGCGTTTGAGGCATCCGAGGTGCGGACAGTCTCTATATACAGACGCACCGTCGATGGACTAAATAGCGTACGCGTTGAGAACATCCGACCACAAGGGACTAGCATAGCAATTAATATCCCATATCCGACCCTTGATTATACGGTTGTCTCAAATAACTCGCTATTTGACTCCGTAGACCGATTGATAAAAGACGAAGTACAAAATGGCTTGCCAGGCGCGGCGATTGCGGTTGTGTACAAAGGTAAAATAATTAAGAGAACGAGTTATGGCTATGCAAAAAAACACGCTGCAAAAGGCGAGTTATTAACACAGTTTGAGCCGATGACGCCGGAACATATGTTCGACATTGATTCGAACACAGAGGTATTCGCCACCAGCTTAGCGCTTATGCAGTTGGTGAGTAAGGGCCAAATCGATATATTTAAACCGATTCAGCATTACCTTCCCGAGTATCGAGGCAATGGACGAGAAGTAGTATTAGTGAAAGATTTGCTGTCACATTCCTCGGGTTATGCCAATCACGTTAGTTTTTATCGACCCGATAATAAATATGGTGACTATTTTTATTCTCTAAATAAACTAAAAACAAGTCGCTTGTTACTTACCGCTTTACCTTTTGAATCCATCACTGGAAGTACGCAGCAATACAGCGCGATTGATTTCATGCTATTAGGCCTCCTGGTAGAGCGAGTCACAGGAATGCCATTGGACCAATACAGTCGAGAGAAAATATACGCGCCAATGGGCCTTGAAAACACCTTATTTAGACCATTACAAGCAGGTTTCAGTGCAGATGAGTTTGCTGAAACTGAAATCGAGGGTAACAGCTTAAATACTTACACCGACTTTCCTAATGCCAGAAAATACACGCTGCAAGGGGAAGTTCTGGACGCTAATGCATTCTATGCAATGCAGGGAGTGTCTGGCCATGCAGGGCTTTTTTCAACTATCGACGACCTAGCCATACTGAGTCAAATGATGCTAAATGGCGGAGGCTACGATGATGTAAAACTATTTAACCAGCCGACCATAACGCGCTTTTTAAACCCCGCTGGTCAAGCAAATGGTATCGGCCTAGGCTGGCAACTTCCTGATGAAAAAAACAAAAAAACAATGTTTGGACCTTTCGCCAGTGCCGCAGCATACGGTCACAATAGTAATGGCGGCACTGCGGTTGTTATTGACCCAGCTTATGATCTAGCGATTATTATATTAACTAATAAACAGCGCGCAAAAGAGATGAACACTGAAGGCAATGTTGAATTTACATCTGATTCTTTTGAAACTAACAAACATGGTCTTATCATTAGCATGATTTACCAAAATCTGATTGAATTTGAAGCACAAAATCTACTTCAAAATAAAAACTAGGAAATAATTTATGGAATGGCTTACTGTCTTCCCCCCCGTTATTGCAATTGCTGTTGTTATCTGGAAAAAGGAAGTCATCCTTGCTTTGTTTTTAGCCATATTAAGCTCGGAGTTATTATTAGTAGTAACAGGTACATCGGGGAATGTGTTTATTACACCTATAAATACTATTGAGCGTATCGTCCAGACAGCCGCCTCTGATGGTACAACGAGGATACTGATTTTTAGTTTGCTGGTTGGTGCCCTACTTGCTTTTATTCGAGATTCGGGAGGGGTCAGTGCAACCGTCAATAGGGTGATCAGCAGTGGACTCATTAATTCAAAGAAACGCGTTGGTGGTATCACTATGTTTACTGGTATCGTGATTTTTATTGAATCTAATCTAAGTGTATTAACAGCCGGTATTTTTGCGCGAGGACTATTCGATAAATATAAAATGAGTCGCGCAAGATTGGCATATATCATCGATTCAACATGCGCTCCTATTTGTATTCTCATCCTTTTAAATGGTTGGGGAGCGTACGTACTAGCCCTAATCAGTACATATGACTTAGGTAAAAACCCGCTCGCTGTATTATGGGGTACCTTACCCTTTAATATCTACGCATGGTTAACCTTAGTAGTCGTAGCCTACACCATCTTCTTTGACAAAGTGCACGGGCCAATGAAAGAAGCTGAAAAATCACTTGAGTCAGTAGAAACGCATTTGCACTCTAGTCCAGCGACTAAATCTCGATTTATGCTAGTCCCACTTCTCGTTATGATTATTGGCATGTTTAGCTTCATGTTTATGACGGGCGAAGGTGATATAACTCAAGGAAGCGGAAGCAAATCAGTATTGTATGCTACTTTTTTAGCTTGTATTGTCGCCTACGGTCAACTGCTTTGGCATAAGCGTTTTACACATCAGCAGTCTATTAAAATTGGATTCAGTGGGATGGGCGAGCTTCTTCCATTAGTCACCATCGTCTTGCTATCTATTGCTTTAGGGACCAGTCTAAAAGCGCTAGGAACCGGCATATTTGTTTCCGGCTTAGTCGGCGATAATTTACCCCTAATATTGGTCGTCCCAATGTTATTTATTGCTGGCGCGATAATGTCCTTTACAACAGGAACCTCTTGGGGAACCTTCGCCATCCTGATCCCTATAGGAATGCCGCTGGTCGCCACACTGGGCTTACCACCATCATTAGTGTTGGCGGCTATTTTGGGTGGCGGTATTTTTGGAGATCATTGTTCTCCTATTTCGGATACAACAGCTATTTCATCCCTTGCAGCAGGTTGCGATCTATTAACTCACGTAAAAACTCAGATGCCCTATGCATTATTTGTCGGAGGAGTAACCATCGTGGCATATACATTATTGAGTTTGCAAATACTCTTCTAGGACTTATAAAGCTTGCATTTTTCCTTATTTGGCAAATATCTGAGAATCGTCTGCAAAGCCTTTGAACTCTATTGCATTGCCCGCAGGGTCGAGTAGAAAAAAGGTCCCTTGCTCACCGACTTTCCCTGCAAACCTAATATAGGGCTCAATCACAAAGGTTTGTTTAGCAGCCACCAGCTTTTGGGCCAGGGCTTTCCATTCATCCATGCTCAAAACGACACCGAAATGAGGTACTGGAACAGATTTCGAATCCACTTCATTAGGTTCTGGCAATATCGGCATTTTTGCAACGAGATGAGTGACTAGTTGATGACCAAAAAAATTCCAGTCTATCCAATGTTCAGAACTTCGTCCTTGCTCGCAGCCCATAACTGCACCATAAAATGCATCCGCCTGTGCTAGGTTTGTCACCGGAATGGCCAAATGAAAGGGTGAAGGCATATTTTTATCCTATTAAAACTTTTTGAGTAACATCAATTTAAATTTACTAAAAGGTGCATATCGTATTGCTGCATCAAACGTAAAACTGCGTTTCATAACAGACTTAGTGTGGCTAAAAGTATCAAACCCGGATTTACCATGATATTGCCCCATTCCACTTGTTCCGACACCACCAAAAGGCAACTCATGATTTGCCATGAAAATATGTGTGTCGTTGATACAGATTGAACCCGCACTAACCTGCTCAATAAATTCAGCTTCAAATTGGCTATTAGAAGTAAATACATAAGCGGCTAAGGGCTTTGATTTAGTAGTAATAAAATCGAGCATCTGCTGCTTATTTTTGAATGTCATAATCGGTAAAATCGGGCCGAATATCTCTTCCTTCATTAACGCTGAATTGACTGAAGGTTGAACCACAACAGTGGGCTCTAAGAAGTTATTTTCTAAATCGTGTTTACCGCCATAAATGACATTTTCACCGTCTAAATAATTAATTAAACGAGAACAATGTCGCTGGTTAATTATTCGGCCATAATCTTTATTCTGTAAAGGGTCTTTACCATATTGCTTTTTAATTTCAGCAATCAAGCGTTGGCTAAAATCGGCAAGATATTCCTCTTCAATCAGAATATAATCAGGTGCAACGCAAGTTTGCCCCGCGTTCATCCATTTTCCCCACACAATCCGTCTTACACTAACATCTAAGTTAGTATCACCATCAACAACACATGGGCTTTTACCACCGAGTTCCAGTGTCACGGGAGCTAAATGGCGCGCAGCAGCAGCCATAACGATGCGACCTACTTGCTCTCCGCCTGTATAAAAATACTTATCGAAGGGTTGCGCTAACAATGCTGTAGTTTCGTCCTTGCCGCCTTCAATCACTTTAAAAGCAGCCGTATCAAGATATTTAGGTACTAGTTTATTAATGAGGGCTGAGGTTGCCTCAGACAACTCTGAGGGCTTAATGACAGCGCAATTACCTGCTGCTATAGCAGCAATCAGAGGGGTAATGACTAATTGGAAAGGGTAGTTCCATGCGCCAATAATCAATGCTACGCCGAGCGGTTCGCTAATTGTATAGCTTTTGCCTGGTTGCGTTATCATCGGCGTGCTAATTTTAGCCGGTTTCATCCAAGTCTTAAGGCGTTTTAAATTGCCTTTTATATCAGCTAAAGAATAACCAATTTCGGCTAACCAAGATTCTGTCTCACATTTACCTAAATCAGTATGTAATGCCGAAATAATTGCTTTGCTATTCTCTTCGATTAGCAGTTTCAGTGCGTTTAATTGCTCCACTCGCCATTGATAAGACTTAGTTCGCCCTGTAGCAAAGGTTCGTTTCAACCCCTCGATATTTGTTGCGTTGGGAGATGGAAAATCAGCTTGATGAAACGGGGCTGAGACTTCTGACATTGGACACACTCACTATAATTATATGGCTCAACTACATCCTAGCAAAGGCATTGGGTAAAGCCAATAATGTGTGCACTTTACCCATCAATTATTGAACTGCTCTTGCAAGCTCACACTTTAGATTTAAATCAATAGACAAAAAAATGCCAACATATGTCAGCACTTTTTCGACCGAATCATCAATTATATGATACGGCTATCTGTTCAAATGGATTACTCTGCGAATGGATTGCGCAAGACCATGGTGTCTTTACGATCAGGTCCCGTTGAAATAATATCAATCGAGACACCTGTTAGCTCTTCAAGACGCTTAACGTAGTTTTGAGCAGCAACAGGGAGGCCGGCGTAAGTTGTCACGCCGTACGTGTTGTCGGACCAACCAGGCATGTCTTCATAAACGGGAGTCACTAAATCATAGCCCTCTGCAGCTAGTGGTGGTATTTTGCTAACTTTACCAGCAGCGTCTTTATAACCAATACAAATACGTAATATTTTTAAACCATCTAAAACATCTAGCTTAGTTAAACATAAACCGGAAACAGAATTTAATTGAACTGCTCGTCGCATAGCGACCGCGTCAAACCAACCGGTGCGACGTTTACGCCCCGTCGTAGCGCCAAACTCATGGCCTTTAATGCCAAGATGCTGACCAACTTCACAATCTAGCTCTGTCGGGAAAGGACCCGAACCGACACGAGTAGTGTATGCTTTTACTATACCTAGTACGTAATCCAGATTGAGCGGACCAAAACCTGCGCCAGTGCAAACTCCGCCGACAGTGGTGTTTGATGATGTTACGTAAGGGTAAGTACCATGGTCGATATCGAGCAAGGTACCTTGTGCACCTTCAAACATAATCGACTGGTTATTCTGCCTTGCTGTTTCAAGCAAATCAGTTACGTCCACTACCATTGACTTTAATAAATCAGCAACCGAAAGCGCTTGCTCTAAAACCGCATCATAATCAACAGCGTCGACTTTGTAATATTCTGTCAACATAAAGTTATGATAGCTAAGCACTTCTTTTAACTTAATAGCGAAGTCTGCAGGGTTGAAGAGATCACCAACCCGCAAACCGCGGCGTGATACTTTATCTTCGTAAGCTGGACCGATACCGCGCCCTGTAGTCCCTATTGCTTTATTACCGCGCGCCTTTTCTCTTGCAACGTCCAGTGCAATGTGAAAAGGCAAAATTAGCGGACAAGCTTCACTGATCACCAAGCGTTCTTTAACTGGTACGCCACGCGCTTCCAACATTGCCATTTCTGTTAGCAAGGCTTCAGGGCTTAACACAACACCATTTCCAATTACGCATTTCACGTTGTCACGCAAGATACCTGAGGGAATTAGATGAAGTACGGTTTTTTCGCCGTCAATAACGAGCGTATGCCCAGCATTGTGTCCACCTTGATAGCGCACAACAAAAGAAGCTTTCTCAGTAAGAAGGTCAACGACCTTACCCTTTCCTTCGTCACCCCATTGGGTGCCGAGTACTACAACATTTTTAGCCATGAGAGGTATATTTCAGAAAATTAGGCGGAGATATTAGCAAAAATATGAGGTAAAAATCACCCAATATTTACTATTTATGTATTCATGATTAAGAAATAAGCACTTATGCCACCGATAACAACCAAAATACCACCCATTCGGCGCAAAGATTCACTGGGCTGCAACGCCATTTGCATCAAAAACTGCTTCCATTTGTCTGGCATTAGCAAAGGCATCAATCCTTCAACAATTAATACAAAACAAACAGCCAAAAGAATACTGTTTAACATCTAAACGTTGTGCCTAATATAATAAACTATAAATTTTACGGCGATATTGTGATTTTAGCGGGTCGCCATCGGGAAGCGCATTTATCACGTCCAACGTAATTTTTTTCGCATCACCAAAACCCAATTCTTGTCTTAATACGGATATCAATAACGCTAAGGCTTCTTCAGTGCGATGCCCTTGATGCAATTGCACCGCAAGTTTCACTTTAAGATCCATATCTTCTGGGTCGGCTTCAAGATCAGTCTGCAATTGTTGTATTTCTGGCGAATCCGCAGCTTGTTCAGACAATTCAATTTTGCCAAGAATGGCTTGATACTTTCCGTCTTGATCCGCCAACTTCACCGGCTCAACCAATTTTTTAGCCAATTCCCCTTGACCTACCTCAACATAACAATCAGCCATCATTAAACGAATATCAGCACGTTCATTGTTCAATTCAAACGCTTGCTTCGCGAAGCTAAAAGCGTCGTGATAGTTGCCCTGCAAAACTAATTCCATTGCCGACTGCAGTAAGCCATCTTCCGCTTTCGGTAAATGTTTATCTAACATTTCACGAACTTTATTTTCTTCCTGAGGACCTGCAAAACCGTCTATAGGTTGACCGTCTTTAACAAGAATGACGGTAGGTAAACCTTTTACGCCAAATTGACCAGCAATTTCCTGTTGTTCATCGCAATTCACTCGTGCGTATAATAAATCATGTTGATATTCTGCAGCCATATGCTGAAGTATGGGCGCCAATTCTGCGCAAGGCTCACTCCATGGAGCCCAAAACTGAATCATCACAATCTTGCTTTTTGATTCTTCCAAAATAACATGTTGAAAGTTCTCTAACGTTATATCAATTTGGTTTACATTTACTTCTGGCAGCATAACTTTTTCACTTTCTTATTTTATTCAATACAGTTGATTATTGGGTTTTATTCATAGAAAGCAACCTGTTTTGAGCATACATAGTTCAATTGTTTATTGGCAATGATGTGCTAATATCAATTTAAATTGCATTGGAAGAGGTTGCCCTACATGGAACAAAAATATACGAGTTTTAGTGAATTCTATCCCTATTACTTGTCAGAGCATGCAAACAGCACCTGCCGTCTATTGCATTTCATTGGCTCTTGGCTTGTACTAGTCCTTATTGCTTATGTTTTAATGCAAAGCCATTTTGCTTTGCTCTGGTTCATTCCAGTTATTGGTTATGGGTTTGCTTGGGTAGGACATTTTTTCTATGAGCACAATAAACCGGCTACATTTCAGTATCCATTCTACAGCATGATGGGCGATTGGGTTATGTTTAAAGACATATTGACTGGCAAAGTATCATTGAAGAATTAGACGGTATTGTCGTGAGCATGACGTGTTGAATATGAAGTTTTGCGATAGTGTTTAAAAACGCGGCTAAATTGATAACTAGCCGCTGGATTTACTTAGATTAACTTTTGAAGCTTAGCCTTTTGTTAATCTTAATACTTTACCGTTAACATCGTCCGTTAGAACATAAATACTGCCATCAGGAGCCTGCTTAACATCGCGAATACGCTCATTGCGGTCCCTCAGTAGCTCCTCTTGTTCTACTACTTTTTCACCGTCCATCACCATTCTGTTTAGGTATCTAAACTTTAAAGAACCGACAAACAAGTTACCTTTCCACTCAGGGAATTCATCACCCGTGTAGAAGGCCATTCCGCTTGGAGCAATAGAAGGTGCCCAATAAGTTAGCGGCTGACGCATCGCGTCCATTTCAGTAACATCAGTAATTGAACTACCATCGTAATTTACGCCATAGGTAATTGTAGGCCAGCCATAGTTATCGCCGTTCTCTAAAATATTAACTTCATCACCGCCTTTTGGCCCGTGTTCATGTGTCCAAACTTTACCACTAGTGGGATGCAATGCCATTCCTTGTACGTTACGATGACCATAACTGAATATTTCAGGAGCTATACCGGCTAAAAATGGATTATCCGTTGGCACAGAGCCATCATCGTTTACTCTAACCACAACACCAAAATGATTACTGGTTAGTTGTGCATCATCTTGTTTTGTTCTGTCGCCTAATGAAATGAATAATTTTTTGTCGTTATCAAAAGCAAGTCTGCAACCAAAATGATGAGCTGTATCTACTTTTGGCTTGGCAACAAAAATCTCTTCTACATTTTGCAGTTTATTGCTGACTAACTTACCACGATAAACCTCACTGCCTCTTACGTCGCCGTTAGCTACAGATAAGCAAACATATACCCACTTATTTTCCTCAAAGTCAGGATGCAGAGCCACGCCTAAAAATCCACCTTGTCCGACGACTGAGGCTTCAGGCAAACCGCTAATCGGCAAACTTAACTCACCACCTTTTGAAAGTAAGCGCAAACCACCAGCGCGTTCAGTTACCAATGCATCGCCGTTGTTCATGAAAGCGATACTCCAAGGATTTTTCAATCCACTAGCAAGCTCTTCAACTTTAATTTCAGTAGCAATTGCAAAGGGTGAAATAGCAGTAAAAATTGTCGCGGTAATCAGCGTTCTAAACATAAATATTATCTCGTTTTAAATAAAGCTGAATTGATACAAACATATTATATCAATTCAGCACATTCAATCGGCTCAATCGCGGTTCACGATAAGCTATATTTTTAATTGATTTGTAATGTTAAAGAGTTGCTCGCAGCATCCAAGCGGTCTTTTCATGCGCTCGCATACGATCGCCAATTAAAGATGCACTTGATTCATCATCAGCCTGCTGAGCAATTTTTAACACAGCTCTGGAAGTACGAACTACCGTTTCATGCGCTTGCATTAAAATATTAACCATCTCAGTAGCTTCCGGCACACCATCAACTTCTTTAACACTGCTTAATTCAGCAAAGGCTCTGTAAGTAGCCGGTGCAGGAAAACCTAGCGTTCTAATTCTTTCAGCAATTTCATCTACCGCCATTGCAAGTTCAGTATAATGTTCCTCAAACATCAAATGTAATTCACGAAATTGTGGACCTGTTACATTCCAATGAAAGTTGTGCGTTTGTAGGTACAGAGTGTATGAGTCCGCTAACAACTTTTTTAAACCTTGAGCGATTTCTTCTCTGCTAACTTCGCTTATACCTATATCTATTTGACTCATTTCATTTTCTCCAATGTTGTTCATATTTATCGAGCATCTTTTACTTCAATCGGAACTCGCATTACTTTGTTTTTTTCAAACATCAAGGACAACACAAATTTCTCACCTCTGGACAGCGGCTTTTCGAGACCGACTAACATAATGTGCTTCCCACCAGGCAAGAATTCAAGACTCGAGCCTGCAGAAACTTCAAAACCATCCTCAGCTTCGCGCATCAGCATCATTTCATCTTGCATTAATATTTCATGCAGCTGAGCATCACTTGCAACAGAGGGATCAACGCTGACCGATAAAAGCTTGATGTCGTTTTTACTTTGGTTGTCTATACTCAAATAAACTGCACCTGTTTTTGCTAACGCAAACGTTGCTCGTGCCCAAGCATTCTCGACCGTCACTTTGCCCTTTTCCTGTTTGTGTTCGTGTTCGTGTTCGTGTGCACTGAGGTTGGCTGAGTTAGCTAGTAAAATCACGCTAATAAAAAAAACAAATAATATTTTATTGAACTGAAACATGCGGACATCCTTTTAATATCAGTTATTTTAGTATTGAAAATAACACCTACAGTACACATATTTTGATAATGGAACCGTATTTTTTGTGTTATTGCTTGCGAGCCATTGTAACGAGCAGCCTTATACCAAAATAGCATGTGTGATTAACAACAATGAAGCACCCAAATTGCACTCCTCCCGCATTCCGTATGCGTGCGTTTAGGCACTGCAAGACCACAGTAGGATTAATATGACAGATTTAGCAAAAAAGACCATTCTGATGGTGATTACATCACATGATAAGTTGGGCAACACTTCAGAAAATACGGGTTTGTGGCTCGAAGAATTTGCATCAGCGTATTACGTTTTCAAAAATACAGGCTTCAAGATTCTTTTAGCAAGCCCATTGGGCGGCCAGCCTCCTATAGACCGAAAGAGTGAACTCGCTGAATTTCAAACTGAACATACTAGAAAGTTCGAAAAGGATGATAAATTAAGAGCAATACTTGCCAATACGATAAAACTAAGCGACGTTGACTTTGATCAAGTGGACGCCATTTTTTACCCCGGAGGCCATGGGCCACTTTGGGATTTAGTCGACAACCCAGATTCAATTTCATTGATTGAGAAGTCAATTAAACATAAACAACCGGTTGCCGCTGTTTGTCACGCTAGCGCTGTGTTGTTAAATGCGAGAAATCAGCAAGGAGAGTCAGTTGTTAAAGGAAAAATGGTAACCGGTTTCAGTAATACTGAAGAAGACGCAGTTGGACTGTCTCAGGTCGTCCCATTCTTATTAGAAGACGAACTAAAAGCAAAAGGCGGCATTTACCAAAAAGGCGATGATTGGGCTTCATTTGTGATTGAAGATGGTTTAATTATTACAGGACAAAACCCCGCTAGCTCAGTAGCCGCGGCAGAAAAATTAGTGAGCAAGTTAAACGCTTAATTCCCTCTACTTGGCCCAGGCATATGTTATGTCAATGCTTGGCGTAGTGGTTTTAAGCGCCCAGCACATTGCATAGATCAGGTATAGCGTCTATTCTTTCTCCACTATAAAACGAGTCTTTAACTGGCACTTTCCAACAGGTAAACACTATGATCGAGTTCTCATTAAACGGTAAAAAATCACATCCGATGCTGAGGCCGATACACCCTTGTTGTAGATCATTCCCGACGAATTCGATTTGAAATGCACGAAGTTTGGCTACGTTATAGCTATGTGTGGCTCATGCACAGTGCAATTAAACGGTTCGCCCGTGCGTTCGTGTTCGCTTCCTATTAGCGTTGTCGCTAACGCTGACATTCGCACAATTGAAGGCCTGGAAAACCAACATCCATTACAAAAAGCGTGGATCGAGCATCAAGTGCCGCAATGTGGCTACTGCCAGTCAGGGCAAATTATGCAAGCATCTGCGTTGCTCGCAACCAACGCAAACCCGAGCGAAGATGAAATCGTTGCTTATATGAGCGGTAACTTATGTCGCTGTATGACTTATTCACGGATAAAAGCAGCCATCCAAGATGTTGCAACACAATCAGACTCAGTGGTTCAGATTTACAACCCGAAGACAAAAGCACAACGCACTGTTGGCGGCGCGAAACGTTTAGCCAAGGTCTTAACAAGAACTGTGAGAAAGCTGATTGGGGTTGTACGCTGCCGAAAAATCAAGGATTGGGCATCGCAATTTCAGCTGGACAAGAACGCGACATGCCAACTTTGGGTGCCTGCGTTGCTCACGTTGAAGTCGACCCAGAGACAGGTGCGGTAAAGGTACACAAATTGACAGGCCTTTTAGATTGTGGAACGGTAGTGCATCCTGACGGCGCATTATCTCAAACCGAAGGATCTATGTTGTGGGGGATGAACTTAGCCTTATTTGAAGGTACTGCCTTTGAAAAAGGTCAAGTAAAAGACATTAATCTAAATACCTATACGCCGCTTAGAATGAATAACCTACCTATATTGGATATCAATTTTGTGCAAAACACGGAATTTCCAACAGGGCTAGGTGAGCCAGGCTTGATTGCAGTGGCACCTGCGATTGCAAATGCAATCTTTAATGCCGTTGGTGCAAGAGTCAGAGACTTACCTATTCGTCCTGAAGCTATATTAGCCGCCATGCCGAGCTAAGCTTTTTAGTGGCGTTTTATCCATCAGGGTAAGCGTCACAAACATCATTTATTTAATCAATCGATAAATACAAAAAAGCCCTAACAGAGGTTGAAGTGACCCCATAAAGTTGGACACTTCAGGTTAGGGCTTTTTTGCTTCCATTGAAGGAATGGTGCCGACTACCGGAATCGAACTGGTGACCTACTGATTACAAGTCAGTTGCTCTACCAACTGAGCTAAGTCGGCACACTAAAATTGGGCTCTTGCAGATGCAGGAGCGATGTGTATTTTATGGATACAGCGTTGATTGTCAAGTCGATATTACTAGTTTTAGCTTTTTTCCAAACGTATTGCTTCACCTTCCAATTTTGGAAAGTGCTCAACCGGTACGAATTCCATTAGTTGCTTCAGCTTCGCACCCAAATTAGCGTGTGAACTTGCAATAACATTAATATGGCCCATCTTACGCTTAATCCGAACTTCTTTGCCGTACCAATGCAAATGCGTATTTGGTATACCGATTAAGTCGCGGTTAATTGTCGAGTAGCCTATTACATTAACCATTGCACTTACGCCAATAAGTTCGGTACTGCCCAATGGCAAACCCAGAACGGCTCTAATATGTTGTTCAAATTGACTTGTAGCACAACCTTGTTGAGTCCAATGACCGGAGTTATGCACACGCGGGGCGATTTCGTTAACGTATAGCTCGTCACCACACTGAAACAATTCAACCGCTAACACGCCAACATAGTCCATTGACGTTGCTAGCGTTTCAAAAATATTATTGGCTTTTTGCTGCAAAGCATCGGTGAGCTTAGTGATAGGCGCAACTGACACATGCAACTGCCCTTCGTGGTGTAAATTTTCAGCTAGACTAAAACAAGCGACTTGTCCGTCCTTGCTTCTCGCGCCGACCAAGGATATTTCACGGTCAAATTGCATCATTCTTTCCGCAATCAACGGCACTTTTTCTAAGTCGAGTAATGAAAATTCTTTACGTAGAGGCGCTAATTCTGAGGCTGAACCGATCCGCCACTGGCCGTAGCCATCATAACCATCGCGACTTGCTTTAAAAATCACTTTCTCGCCCAAGCGAGCAACGACATCACGCAGTTGGTCGACATGGCTAATAATCAAATAGTCGCAGTTAGGGATATTATTCTTGCTCAGGAGGGCTTTTTCTCTGACGCGATCCCCACCAGCTAAAATAGAAGCCATATTAGGGAATAGCTTACCGCTTTTTTGCGCATCTAATAATAGGTGTTCAGGCACGTGCTCAAATTCAACGGTGATCGCATTTGCGTCTTTTATCGCATCACACAACGAAACCCCAGTTGCTTTTTTTGAAAGCGGGTTCACCACCGTTTCGGTAACGACATCAACGGCACTCACCATTATACCCAGCGGTGCAGCAGCCAAATACATCATTTGTGCAAGTTGCCCAGAACCGTAAACTAAAACTCTCAAACGTCTAATTCCAAGGTTTGATTATTCATAACAGTGTCAGTTTGTTTTTGTCTAAATGCAATAATCGCAGCTCTCACTGTCGGCTCTTGCAAAGCAATAACCTGAGCAGCGAGCAACCCCGCATTAGCAGCACCTGCTTCACCAATAGCAAGCGTTCCGACTGCAACACCTTTAGGCATTTGCACGATAGAAAGGAGTGAATCTAAACCGTTGAGTTGACTAGACCGAACAGGACAACCAAAAACAGGGAGATGGGTGTGAGCCGCAATCATACCAGGTAAGTGAGCTGCGCCACCGGCGCCAGCAATAATCACTTGCACACCTTTATCTGCTGCATTTTCAGCAAATTCAACTAATAAATTGGGGGTACGATGAGCTGAAACGACCTTTGCTTCATATGAAACACCTAGCTCTTTTAGCATAAGTGCTGCTTTTTGCATTGTAGGCCAATCGGATTTTGAACCCATTATAATTGCAACTTGCGCCATTTTAATCACCACTTCAATCGGTTAGGGCTATCAAATCAGTTTGATGTTTTTTCTAGCCATTAAAAAAGCACGATATTATACGCAATATCGTGCTTTTTTATATAAAAACTTTCCGCTTATTTTGCGCTGTTCATATAATCTAGCGTCATGTTAGTTAGTAGCTTTACGCCTAACTTCATGCCACTGTCATCTACAAAGAATTCGGGCGTATGGTGCGCCGGAGAGTCTTCTTCAGATACGTCCAATGGCTTACCACCGATCCACAAATAAACACCAGGCACTTCTTGTTGGAAGAAGGAAAAATCTTCAGCACCGGTTGCCGCTTTTGAGTTGATCACGTTTTCTTGACCAGCGGTGCGCACTAACGTAGGCAATACTTGGTCCATAAGGGCATGGTCATTAAATGTAATTGGGTAGCTATAATCCAATGGTAATATTACTTCAACCTCTGCTCTCATGCTATCAGCAATACCTTTAGCTTTGCGCGGTATTGCTTCGTACATGTGTTCACGAGCTTCTTTGCTTAATGTACGAATAGTGCCAACTAAAACAACCTCATTTGGGATGATATTCGAACGATTTCCACCGTGAATAGAGCCAATAGTCACTACTGCTGCATCATCAACCAACTTAATTTCTCTGCTAACAACCGTTTGCAGTGCCATAATGATTTGAGCAGAGGTGGTGATTGGATCTACACTCTTCCAAGGATATGCGCCATGAGCCTGCTTTCCTCTAACAATAATTTTAAATGGGTCAACAGCTGCCATTATGCCACCGTGTTTATATAACACTTTGCCCACATCTGTGTTTGCATTTATGTGCAGACCAAAAATCACATCGACATCAGGGTTCTTTAGTACGCCCTCTTGCACCATCATCTCAGCGCCACCTTTCTCTCCTGCTGGAGCACCCTCTTCCGCTGGCTGAAAGATGAATTTAACTTTACCGCGTAATTCTCCCTTCATTTCGGTTAGAATTTTTGCCGCTCCCATTAGCATCGCCATGTGAGTATCATGCCCACAAGCATGCATAACCGGTACTTCATTTCCCTCTAACATACCTTTTACCGTGGATTTAAAAGGTAAATCGTTCTGCTCTGGCACTGGTAAACCGTCCATATCAGCTCGCAGTGCTACTGTAGGCCCAGGTTTGCCTGAATCTAAAACGGCAACAACACCGGTGTAAGCAACGCCTGTGGTAACGTCTAATCCTAATCCACGCAAATATTTTTCAACATATTTTGCAGTTTCAAACTCCCGATTGGATAATTCTGGGTTTTGGTGCAAATGATGACGCCACTTGATCACGTCAGCCTCAATTTTATCAGCCATCATGGCCACAGTGTCATTTTGTTGAGCACTCGCAATACTAGAAAGCGCAGTTAACGAGATGGCAGTAAATAAAGGGAGTAAGCGTTTCATATATGGTCTACCTTGGTTTTTATTATTGTTTGATAGCGCGATTTAGCTCAGCGCACCTATCTTGCGCAAATTACGTAACAAAACATTAGCGTAAAATAGATAAAATTACGAGCATTACGGCTATACAGACTTTAAATTATAATTTTTATTTATATTCCAATTATATCTATAGCTACTTGCAACGAAAAAACCCAATTAACTGCGGTGTGATCGAACGCGAAGGAGGAAGCATAGTTATTTTGACTCTCTACTTTATCTAGCAACACTTTTCATTAGGCAAAAAAAAACCGCAACATCAAACTATTGCGGTTTCAATTGAATACAAGCTAATGAGTGGCATTAACTTGCGCTAGAATGAACTAACTTTTCTGGCGTTTCATCGATTCAAAAAACTCATCATTTGTTTTTGTCATCGCTAGACGCCCAATTAGGAATTCTATTGCGTCTATTTCACTCATTTCATGGACAATTTTACGCAATATCCACATCTTTTGTAATTCATCTTTGGACGTTAATAGTTCTTCACGACGAGTACCGGAGCGGTTTAGGTCAATCGCAGGGAATACCCGTTTTTCAGCAATCTTACGATTTAGATGTAATTCCATGTTACCGGTACCTTTAAATTCTTCGTAGATTACTTCATCCATCTTAGAACCCGTATCGATTAACGCTGTTGCAATAATAGTTAAACTTCCACCTTCCTCAACATTTCGAGCTGCACCAAAGAATCGTTTTGGTTTGTGCAATGCATTCGCATCAACACCACCGGTAAGTACTTTACCTGACGATGGAATAACCGTGTTATAAGCGCGCGCTAGACGAGTAAGCGAATCAAGCAGAATCACTACGTCTTTTTTATGTTCAACTAAGCGTTTGGCCTTCTCAATAACCATCTCAGCAACCTGAACATGGCGACTTGCTGGTTCATCAAAAGTTGAAGCGATAACTTCACCTTGCACCAAACGCTGCATCTCAGTTACTTCTTCTGGCCGCTCATCAATTAGCAAAACCATTAACTGCGCTTCTGGATGATTAGCTGCAATTGATTGGGCTATATTTTGTAGTAAAAGTGTTTTACCAGCCTTTGGCGGTGCAACAATCAGACCACGCTGACCACGCCCAATCGGCGATGCCAAATCGAGTACGCGTGCAGTAATATCTTCAGTACTGCCATTTCCACGCTCTAGTCTAAAACGTTCATTGGCATGCAGGGGAGTTAAATTTTCGAAAAGGATTTTGTTGCGAGAACTTTCAGGTTTGTCAAAGTTTACTTCACGTATTTTAAGTAATGCAAAATAACGTTCGCTGTCCTTTGGCGGTCGAATTTTCCCTGCAATGGTATCGCCCGTACGCAAATTAAAACGTCGAATTTGACTCGGTGATACATAAATATCATCAGGGCCTGCTAAATAGGAACAGTCGCCGGATCGCAAAAAACCAAAGCCATCTTGAAGTATTTCCAGAACGCCGCCGCCAAAAATGTCTTCGCCGCCTTTTGCATGGGATTTTAATATTGAAAATATAATATCTTGTTTTCTGGCACGAGCCAGATTTTCTAACCCCATCTCTTCAGATAAGGCTACGAGTTCACTAATGGGTTTGTCTTTTAATTCGGTTAAATTCATATTGGTAGGTCTTTATGTTTAGGCTGCGTAATAAAGCACAAATCATTTGTTCTTTTTAACTATGCCCTATCAAAAGTAGTCTCTGGTTAAATAATCAGTTATTGAAGTTTGATTTTATGTTTTCTTTCAATACCAAATATGTAGGTTGTCTGACCACCAAAAATAGCAACAAAATGTTGATATGGGCTGGAGTCAGTAATGTATACATAGTTACTTTAGCAATTTTTAATTTGCAGCTACATAAACATTGGTAACACAGTAGTAGCTGGCACTGAAGGAATATAAAAATGAGTGTATTCGGATGAACACCGAAATAATGTAGCACTAAATAAAGTTATCGTCCAGTTTTACAAAAAAATAACGTTAAATAAAAAAGGCCATCCAATTCGATAGCCTTTTTCACTTATTCAACAGTCATAAATGCCAAACAACAAACTAGATGTTTTCGTTCAAAAATTCAACTAGTTGAGTTTTTGACAGCGCGCCTACTTTGGTTGCTGCTACTGCACCGTTTTTGAAGAGCAATAATGTCGGGATGCCGCGAATACCATATTTAGGTGGTGTATCGTTATTTTCATCGACATTAAGCTTACCAACTGTTACCTTTCCATCAAACTCGTCGGCAATCTCAGAAAGGATTGGGGCGATCATTTTACAAGGGCCGCACCATTCTGCCCAGAAATCAACTAAAACAGGACCGTTAGCATTGATTACATCTGCTTCGAATTTTTCGTCACTCAACGAGATAATTTTGTCGCTCATTCTTTTCTCCAAATTTGGTCATTCGCTGAGACTTTCAGCCTTGCCCTATAGTGTTAATAGAAATTGTCGTTAATGCAAGCAATGATAAGCTATAAGCTATGCCACAAACACATTTAACAAATACATCTTTTTCCGATCTTCCGATCCATCCGCTAATTTTAAAAGCGCTTGAGGAAGCCAATTTCACAAAATGCACGCCGATTCAGTCAATGGCAGTTCCTCAACTTCTCGAAGGAAACGACATTGCAGGTCAGGCACAAACAGGGACGGGCAAAACTATTGCTTTTTTGGTGGCGACTTTTCACCACCTACTAAACAACCCGAAGCCTGACAACGAGCCTAATAAACCGAGTCCAAGAGCCATCATTATGGCACCGACCCGTGAGCTTGCTGTGCAAATCTATAACGATGCGGAACTGCTTAGTAAACACTCCGGACTGTCACTCGGTTTAATATATGGGGGTGAAGGTTACGAAAGTCAACGGGATCGATTAACAAAAGGCGTCGATATTGTTATTGGCACCACTGGTCGTATCATCGATTATTACAAGCAAGATATTTTTTCTTTAAAAAATATACAAGTAGCAGTGCTTGATGAATCCGATCGAATGTTTGATCTAGGTTTCATAAAAGATATTCGGTATTTATTCAGGCGTATGCCTGAACCAACTCAACGCTTGAGTATGTTATTTTCAGCTACGTTGAGTTTCCGCGTTCAAGAACTTGCTTATGAGCACATGAATAATCCAACACATGTGCAAATCGAGCCCGAAAAGAAAACGGCAACGAGGGTATCTGAAGAATTATTTTATCCATCAGATAAAGACAAGCCGCTACTGTTATTAACATTGTTTGAAAACGAGTGGCCAGATAAAGCTATCGTCTTTGCCAACACCAAATTTGGTTGCGAAACAGTCTCTGCTTGGTTACAAGCTGACGGTCACAGAGTAGGTATGCTTAGTGGAGACGTGCCGCAAAAGAAACGATTGAGTATTCTTGAGGACTTCACCAGTGGTGCAATAGATATATTGGTAGCTACGGACGTAGCGGCTCGTGGATTACACATTCCCAAAGTCACCCATGTGTTCAACTATGACTTGCCCGATGACGCAGAAGATTACGTTCACCGAATTGGCCGAACGGGTCGTGCCGGCGAAAGTGGTATTGCGATTAGTTTCGCGTGCGAAAAATATGCATTGAATTTACCTGCTATTGAAATGTATATTGAACATCAAATTACAGTGACTGATTACGATCCAAATCAGTTGCTGAAAGACGTAAAAGCGCCGGTATTCCATCGTAAGCCAAGAGGCAGGACCGATGGTCGACCGGGTAATCGCGGTGGTCGTAATGGCGGGCAACGTCCTAGTGGCCCAAAAAGGAACCACCAAGGAAGAAACTAGAGGTAGTGACCTTTGATTCAAGAGTTACCTAACACCGTTATTCAGGACGAATATTACGCTGCCGTTGATTTAGGCTCAAATAGCTTTCACATGGTAATAGTGAGAGTACTCAGCGGTAGTGTTCAAATAGTTAGTAAAAATAAGCGTAAAGTTAGGCTCGCTGCAGGGCTCGATGGTGATTTAAAGCTATCCGAAGAGAGTATTCAGCGCGGCCTTGACTGTTTAAAAACCTTCCGCGAACAACTAGACGACCTACCCAAGGCGAATATCAAAGTTGTTGCTACGGCGACATTGCGTATGGCGACTAACTCAACCGATTTTGTGACCCGTGGCGAACGCATTCTTAACCAAAAGATCAATATCATAACGGGTGAGGAAGAAGCCCGCCAAATCTACTTGGGTGTTGCTTACACATCTGCAAATCAAGGTAATACATTGGTTGTTGATATTGGCGGTGCAAGCACAGAAGTTATTGTTGGCCGCGACATGCAGCCGCTCCACTTAAATAGCGTGAATATGGGCTGTGTCACTTTCATGGAAAGATATTTTGAGGGTGGCATAATCAATGAAGAAAATTTTGACAATGCACTCGCTGCCGCTGAAGAAATGCTAGCTCCTTATGCATCTACGTTTAAATGTTTCGATTGGCAGCAATGTTTAGGTGCCTCTGGCACCCCCCAAGCTGTCGTTAGTATATTGGTTAAACAAGGCATTAACGACGCTATCCGCTTAGATTATTTGTACCAATTACGTGACCAAGCTATCGCTTGTAAAAACATTGAGAGCTTAAAGATTGATGGACTCGTCGACTCACGCAGGCTGATTTTTCCGAGTGGGTTGGCCATCTTAATGGCACTATTTAAGCAATTGAATTTAAAAAACATGCAAATTTCCGGAGGTGCACTGAGGGAAGGTATTATTTACGGCATGTTGGATAATTATCAAAGAGCTGATCGCAGAACCCAAGGTATTAACCAGCTGGTTTCGCGCTTTCACATAGATACAGCGCAAAGTGACCGGGTACGCAAAGTAGCGATGGGATTAAGTCGTCAGATGTGCGAACAAAGCAAATTTTGTGACTTTGACACTGAGGCACTTATTTCCTCGGCCGCTGCGCTGCACGAACTAGGACTACACATCGGTTACAAGAAGTTTCATGAACATGGTGCATATATATTAACCCATGTTGAATTGACTGGATTTACTAGTCTTCAACGCATGTTTATTAGAGATTTGGTTGGCATGCATCGTCAAGAAATTGATTTGATGGTGTTTAACAACTATCAGGAAGAGTTTAAAGAGATGCTCATAAACGCTCTGCGTATTGTCAGAATTTCCGTAATTTTGTGTACTCGCAGACGAGATAATACAGTTGCTAATGCTAAGCTTACTGTGTCTGGCAACGATTGGCATTTACATTTTGAAGAAGGTGTTTTGCCCTCTTCGCCCCTCGTGCATGCCGAACTTATTCATGAGACTTGGTTGCAACACAAAGCTGGCTGGAAACTTATTTGTGAATAGCGCTTTATTTTGCGTTACTCACCGCTTTCGTCGATAAGGATTAATTGTTCAAAAATCAATTGTTATTGTTAACGGGCGTAAGTGCTGGTATGTCATTCAAAAATTAACAGTGAGTAGCACATTTATAAAAACGTGCTACTAACTGCATCTAGTATTATTGATTACTCAATCGCTTACCAAACGAAATTGCATACGCTGGTGAGCGCATTCTTAAAATAGGATCTGCGCTTGGTGTAAATCCGGCAGACATCATATTTGGGTCGAAGTTAGTATTCCTGCAGGCATCACCGCCATTTCCTGTTACCGTAACCGTGCCTAATGCAATTTGAGGACGCGACTCTGGCCACTGCTGTGACGGATCGATTTCGCTATCTTCGGCTTCGCCTAAACTTGCCATAATTGTAAAGCTTACAACGCCTTCTTTCAGTTGCTTTGCAAAAGTATCAACTAGGAATTCCTCAGGCATTTTCGCAGCTTCGTCTTTATCTAAAGTTTTGACACCTAAACTTGGCTGAATATCCCATCGAAATTTCGTTTTCTCACCATTAGCTTGGTTGAAATAAAACGTATGAAGACCAAAAAAGCCAGTATTTGCCCAAGAAGCAGGTGTTTGAGCTTGTTGATTCCACATCGCATTTGCCTGCACTGAAGGGTTTTCCTTGATGAAAGCCATCGTTTTAGCTAAGTCGGTTTTGCCATTTTCATCAGGTAGCATTGTAGATAAGAAACCAAAAAATGTTTCTGGGTCTTTACCTGCAAATACAGGAAAGTTATTTCCTGTAAATGTGTGGAATGAGCCATTGGGTAATTTAATTTGCATGCCTAAACCACGGGTCCCAGGGGCTCTTTCATCACTATTTGGATTTGCACCACCGAGAGAAAATCGCATAGAAACTGGTAAGTCGCCATTTGCCAATAAAGCAGCCCCTTTAAAATGTTCGTTAGCAGCAGGTACAAAAGTCCCGGATGCGCACATCCCTTTTGCATGCGCTTTTCTGAACCCAGGATGTTTGCCACCTAGTTTTTCAAAAATATCAACTACGTCTGTTGCCTGAACTTCTTTCTCACCCGCCAATACGCTTGATGGTGTTAGCCCAACAATTAATAGACAAGCTGCAATGCTTGATGCAATAAATGTATGCTTCATATATATCCTTTATTTTTGTTAATTAGAATTAGGTCAGTGCTAATCTTGAGTTGTAACACATAGAATTATTCACCTAATTTGAACTAAAATCAAATGGGTCGTTAAGATAGCTTGCGCCATGACATCAACCAGCAAACAGCACCAAAGAAACCTAGACCAAAACTACACCATACTGGCTTTTCAAAAAGGTACATCAATACTGCAATGACGGAAAATGCGGCAGCTAGATGACTATAAAAACGTGCTTTTTGATTACTCTTAATTGCTTCAATATGCAGCTCGTGATGTTTCTGTTGTTCGATTGGAATGCGTTTTAATTGCTTCATACCGTCATATATAAGATCAGGCATTTCTGGCAGCTTTTCATTCCAGAAAGGCAAGTTCTCATACACCTTTTTAAACATCGCTTTGGGGCCTACTTGTTCTTTCATCCAGTTTTCAAGGAAAGGCTTTGCGGTTTTCCAAAGATCTAACTGCGGATAAAGCTGACGGCCAAGACCTTCAACATATAACAATGTTTTTTGCAGAAGCACGAGCTGCGGTTGAACCACCATATTAAAACGACGAGCCGTGTTAAAGAGTTGTAGTAAGATGTTACCAAAACTGATGTCCTCGAGTGGCTTTTGAAAAATAGGTTCACAAACTGTGCGGATACCCATTTCAAAATCAGCAATATTGGTGTCTGCAGGAACCCAACCTGAATCAACATGCAGTTCCGCTACCTTTCGGTAATCCCGATTGAAAAAGGCAATGAAATTTTCTGCCAAGTAGCGCTTATCTTCTTTACTTAATGTGCCAACAATACCGTAGTCTATACCAATATAACGCGGATTTTCAGGATGTTCTCTGCTGACAAAAATATTCCCAGGGTGCATATCAGCATGAAAAAAACTATCTCTAAATACCTGCGTAAAAAAGACTTCGACGCCGCGTTCAGCAAGTAGTTTCATATTTGTATTTTGCGCTCTCAATGCAACAACGTCGGATACTGGAATACCAAAAATACGTTCCATTACGATGACATCTTTGCGGCAATGTTCGCTGTAAAAATAGGGCACATACAACGATTCAGAGTCTTGAAAACTGCGTTTAATTTGTATCCCATTCGCCGCCTCTCTCAATAAGTCTAGCTCATCAAGAATGGTGCGTCTGTACTCTTCAACCACTTCAACTGGGCGCAAACGTTTGCCATCGGGAAGCCATTGTTTTAAAACGCGAGCGATACTGAGCAGTAAATCAACGTCCGCTT
This sequence comes from Glaciecola sp., assembly GCA_034112105.1. Lineage (GTDB taxonomy): Bacteria > Pseudomonadota > Gammaproteobacteria > Enterobacterales > Alteromonadaceae > Glaciecola. The sequence continues at coordinate 28,039 of JAWUVZ010000086.1, forward strand.
CAATGGTTTGTCGGATATTAGGACGCAATACTTTGATAACGACTTCTTTATTATCACTTTTTAACGTTGCAGTATGCACTTGTGCAATTGAAGCAGAGGCCAATGGTTTAGCTGTAAAATCGGAAAAAAGCACGGACAAATCGGTAATATCTAAAGACCGCTTGATCATTTCTTGTGCTATCTCAGGATCGAATGGCGGCACATTGTCTTGCAACATACTCAATTCTGTTGCGATATCATTGCTTAGCAAATCACGGCGCGTTGATAGCATTTGTCCAAATTTAATATAAACAGGTCCTAAGGTTTCAAGCGCCAAACGCAGCCGACGTCCTTCAGACTCACTCTTGTGCTTATTGGGTAACCAAAACACACAACGACGAGCAAAGCGCACATACCATGGTTTAAAACGAGCAGGTATAATTTCGTCAAGTCCGTGCTGTAACAACACTTTGCCTATGTCATAAAAGCGTCTAATTTGCACGTTAATGGCCCTGTTTATGGTTGTTGTAGAACTGGTTTACATTATCTAAACACCGAACATTAATCATGTTGTTAGCATCTACCCAATTGCAATAAGAGGTATATTCACCGACAGCGGTTCTTTGTTCAATGCCCATTACGGTTTTCTCCCCGCTTTATTCTCAAGGATCGTCAAACGAGCTTCTAGTCTCGCTGCAGCATCCCGAACCTCGGACACTTTTTGTATATAATTTTCAACCATAATTGGCCTAACACCAATTGGTTTTTTGTCCAGTACTATGTCGCTTAGGGCTTGCATTACAAGCTTGTGATTGTGTTTAATTAACCAGCCAAAGGACTCTGCGCTCTGCATAGTGTTGTGTGCTGCAATATCTCCGATGCGCGTTGAAAGCAATTCTTCGATATCAATATTCAAGCCCGCAAATAGCCCACTCATATTCTGAGCGATTTGTAAGTTACCATCAAAATCAAGTTTATTCTCACGAATAAGGCGAGTGATATTACTCGTGTCCTTAAGCTCATTGATAATGAACACCGACAAGCTTATAGCGCATCGATTGTGACTTATTGATTGCTTGCGTTCTGCCGCAATATCCTGGCTAATAGGGCTCACAACAGAGTTGACCTCAACGCCTTTGGCGTGAAAGTTAAACACTAATGGAAAGGGCAATTCGTGCAGCTTTATTTCGCATTGCTTGGAAATTAGCGGCTGCAACAGTAAATGGCTTTCCTCATCAAGGGACAATATTTTATTGATGGCAATTTCAACAGCAGCGGTGATGACTTGAGCTTGATGCATTTAGAATTTAAACCCTCTATGCAGCGCTACAATTCCGCCGGTTAAGTTGGTATAACTGGTTTGTTCGAAGCCCACGCCTTTCATCATACCTTCAAGCGTTTCTTGATCGGGATGCATCCGAATTGATTCAGCTAAGTATTGATAACTCTCAGCATCGTTGGCGACTAACTGTCCTATCTTTGGCAATAAATGAAACGAATAGGTATCATAAACTTTGCTCAGAATTTCACTGGTCGGCTTTGAAAACTCTAATACTAACAAACGTCCACCTGGCTTTAGTACACGAAAAATAGAAGCAAGTGCATTCGATTTTTCTGTCACGTTACGCAAACCAAAAGCCATGGTGACTAAGTCAAAATGATTATCGGGGAATGGCAAGGCTTCAGCATTGGCTTGCACATAATTGAGATTAGCAATAATGCCCATATTAGTGAGTTTTTCTTTTCCTACCATCAGCATAGAGTGATTAATATCAGCCAATGTTACTTGCCCTGTTTCACCAACAATACGACTGAACTTAGCAGCTAAGTCGCCTGTTCCACCAGCAAGGTCCAATACTTTTTGACCTGGACGAATGCCACTACAATCAATAGTGTAGCGTTTCCAAATACGGTGTATGCCTAGCGACATTACATCATTCATCAGATCATATTTGGCCGCAACTGAGTGAAAAACATCAGCAACCATTGACTCTTTCTGCTCTTTATCCACTTGCTTAAAGCCAAAATGCGTTTTATCTGAAACTACCTCTTCACTAGAATTCAAGTGGTCCAATAGATTATTGCCATGCCCATCGTCTTGTTTTTCTGCTGATGTTTCTTTTGTGCTTTGCATTTTAGTAGCTTCTTTTAAGAATGTTGATTTTGATGAGCAATTCAACAATGACTCTCTATAAATAAGTTTGTGTGGGTCATTTATGCAAAAGTGCTTAATGAAAATTCATTGTCTATCTAGCGGCCTAATTGTAGCTAAAAATCAGGATAAATACATCAAGTAAGCGAATCTTGGGATAGGAAAAATGGCTTAATCTGTATTTATGCCTGTTTTTATATTATTGAACCATACCCACGTGATTATCACCGCAGCTAAAGGACACGATTTGACTCAGTTCTTGAAAAGATAAATCACTCTCGTTTTGCCAATGGAAAAAAGTACTTTGAATTGTGTTTAAACTACGCTTTGATCTCGCTGAACCACTAATTAAGCCATGTTCAACAAAATAGCCCTCAACATCACGACTTAACAAAAATGTGTCCACACCTAACGCACGCAATGCGTAGGGCCCGGTATTACCACCTAGTCTCGCCCCTTTTTTCTTAAGGAAATCCCACAAACCTACCAGATCATCTTGCGGCCATTGTGTAACGAAATTTGCAAAGCTTCCATGCGACCGACGAATATCGTCGATCATCCATGCATTTTCGCGGATTGTTTTTACTTTACTGAAATTGCGTATAATGGCAGGGTTTGTTGCTTTTTGTTCTAACATTTCATCGGGCATCAACAACATTTTGTCGATATCAAAACCAAAAAACACCTCTTCAAAGTTTGGCCATTTCTGGCGTACAACACGCCAAACGAAGCCCGATTGAAAAACTTTTTTGGTAAACTCTGCCAAAAAGCGATCATCTGGGGTGTTGAGTATCTGTTTTTTGTTAGCGGGCTGAGAAAGTAACTCTTGAACCATGGCCTCGCTACCTTTACGTTTGCATACTCTGTCATAAAGACTCGCAAAGGCCTCGGCCTTAAGATTTATGTCTATTCTCTTACCCACGTTCATGCAACGATGCCTGAATGGCGCAGCAATGCATCAACTTGTGGCTCACGACCTCGGAATGCTACAAATAACTCCATAGGCTCCTTACTGCCGCCCATTTCAAGGATGTTATTAAGAAAATCTCGTCCTGTATTTTGATTAAATATCCCCTCTTCTTCAAATCGACCAAACGCGTCTGAGGACAATACTTCGGCCCACTTATAACTGTAATAACCGGCAGCATAACCACCCGCAAATATATGCCCAAAACTGTTTTGAAATTTGTTAAACGTAGGCGGAATGATAACCGCAACCTCTTGTCTAATTTCATCCAATATTTGTTGCACCGATTTTTCGGAATGACTTTGTTGATGCAACGTAAAATCGAATAAACTGAATTCTAGTTGCCTAACCATTTGCATTGCCGATTGATAGTTTTTCGCCGCTAGCATTTTTTCTAACAATTCATTTGGCAAAGCGTCACCGCTCTCATAGTGACCGGAAATGAAACTCAAAGCTTCTGGCTGCCAACACCAGTTTTCAAGAAATTGGCTGGGTAACTCAACGGCATCCCAAGCAACTCCATTAATACCTGACACCCCACCGGCTTCAATTTTCGTTAGCATGTGATGAATGCCATGTCCAAACTCATGGAATAAGGTGACGACTTCATCATGTGTAAATAGCGCTGGTTTGCCATCAACAGGGCCATTGAAGTTACACACCATATAGGCTACTGGAAGCTGTAACTCGCCATTTGGCAAGCGTCTGCGACTTCTACAATCATCCATCCATGCACCACCGCGCTTTTTTTCGCGAGCATACAAATCAAAATAGAAAGATCCGCGGTGTTGATTCTCTGCATCATATATAGTGTAAAAGGAAACATCTTTATGCCACACATCCACATCATTTTGTTGCTCAATGCGCAAGCCATACAAACGTGACACAACTTCAAATAAACCACTTATTACTTGTTTCTCTGGAAAATACGGACGTAATTCTTCATCCGATATTGCATATTTTTGTTGTTTCAGCTTTTCACCGTAGTAAGTGTAATCCCAAGGCTGTAATTCTTGTTGAGCATAATGCTCGGATGCAAAATCAACAGTTTCTTGTAGTTCATCTTGTGCTTGGGGTTTTGAACGTTTTGCTAAATCTCGCAAAAACTGCGTAACTTGCTCTGTCGATTTAGCCATTTTAGTGGCTAAAGAGCGTTCAGCATATGAACTAAATCCAAGTAAACCTGCGGCTTCTTGTTTTAATGAAAGTATTTCATCGATGTTAGCAGCATTATCAAATTCTCCAGCATTAGGTCCTTGGTCCGACGCTTTGGAAGAGTATGCGCGATACATTTCTTCACGTAACTCACCGTTATCGGCATACAGCATGACCGGCAAATAGCTTGGAATATCGAGCGTAAACAGCCAACCCTTGAGGTCTTTCTTTCTAGCTGCTTGTGCCGCCGCTGCTTTTGCAGAGTCTGGTAAGCCGGCTAGTTCTGTCTCGTCAATTACTTGTTTGGTCCATGCCATGGTGGCGTCCATCACGTTATTACCAAATGTAGATGACAAGTCTGACAAGCGACTTTGGATATTTGCGTAGCGTTTCTTTTTATCGTCTTCGAGTCCAACACCCGAAAGCGTAAAATCGCGGATAGCATTGGTCACTACTTTTTGTTGAGCCTCATTTAAGCTAGCAAACTCTTCGCTGTCATGAAGCTGCTGGTAAAGACTAAATAGCCCTTTGTGTTGACCAACCCACGTACCAAATTCAGATAACAAAGGCAGGCAAGCATCATGTGCCTCGCGAAGTTTGTCACTGCTAACCACAGAATTCATATGACCAATAGGCGACCACATTTTTGACAACACGTCGTCCGTGTCTTCTATGCGCTCAATGACTTGTGCATAAGTTGCTTGCCCATTTTCAACCACTTCCTCTATCACTGCTTTGCAGTTATCGATGGCTTTTTTAATGGTTGGAACAATATCTTGGGTATCAATTTGTGAGAAAAGAGGAAGCCCGCTCACGTTTTCGATTGCATTCATAAAGGATCTCTTTGTTATTCGTTGTCACCAACAAAAATACTGGTTAACTAATGTATATAATTGGGTATTCAGGATGGGATCACAATGGTAAATAAAACTTTTTTTGAAGGAACACTTGATAATTACGGTCTAGTAGGCATATTTAGCATACTAGTTTTAAAGTAGTGACCCTTTTAGGAACAAAATGAACTCAAGTACTAAGCACACGCAAGTGAAAAAACATTTCGATTATATCTGTATTGGTGGCGGTAGTGGCGGCATTGCATCAGCGAATCGTGCATCAAAACACGGCAAAAAAGCGGCTATTATTGAAGCCAAAGACATCGGTGGCACTTGCGTTAATGTAGGCTGTATTCCGAAGAAGGCGATGTGGTTTGGTGCTCAAGTGGCAGAAGCTATTCACAAATATAGTCCTGACTACGGTTTCGATATTACCGTAAACAGCTTTAGTTGGGCTAGGTTAGTTGCCAGTCGCGCAGCATACATTGATCGCATTCATCAATCTTATGACCGGGTACTGGGTAACAACGGCGTTGATCTCATTAAAGGCTTTGCTACATTTATCGACAACCGCACAGTTGACGTTGATGGCGATATTTATACAGCTGACCATATCACCATAGCGACTGGAGGACGTCCAATCAAGCCCTCGATTCCTGGCGCGGAGCTAGGCATTAATTCTGACGAATTTTTTGATGTTAGTGAGCAGCCTAAGAGAGTCGTAGTGGTCGGTGCTGGTTATATAGGCGTTGAACTAGCAGGCGTAATGCACTCATTAGGTTCTGAAACTCACTTGCTAGTGCGTCGTGAAAAACCGTTGCGTAACTTCGACGATATGTTGTCCGACACGCTAGTTGAAATTATGGCGGAGGACGGCCCAAAACTGCACCCTCATACCGAAGTAACCTGTATTGAAAAACAACCAGACGGGTCGTTAAAAGCTACCCTTAATACCGGTGGGCATATTGATTGTGATGCACTAATTTGGGCAATTGGCCGTGAACCTGCTAACGACAAAATTAATATAGAAAATACAGACGTAGAGCTAGATGAGCGCGGTTACGTCAAGGTAGATAAATATCAAAACACGACAGCAGCGGGCATCTATGCTGTTGGTGACAACATAGGGAAAATAGATTTAACCCCTGTTGCGGTAAAAGCGGGTAGATTGTTAAGCGAACGATTATTCAATGCTAAAACTGACGCTCATATGGATTATGACCTTATTCCAACCGTCGTGTTTAGTCATCCTGCCATTGGCACCATGGGCTTAAGTGAGAAAGAAGCAGTTGCCAAATATGGCGCGTCCAATATCAAAGTTTACAACTCTAGCTTTGCCGCCATGTACACAGCAGTAACTTCCCACAGGCAAGCGACAAAAATGAAACTAGTTTGTGAAGGAGTCGATGAAAAAGTGGTCGGTCTTCACGGTATCGGATTTGGTATGGACGAAATACTGCAAGGCTTTGCTGTCGCTATTAAAATGGGCGCAACGAAAGCTGACTTTGATGCTTGTGTAGCAATTCATCCGACAAGCGGAGAAGAGTTTGTCACACTAACGTAGGACAAAGGCTAGTGCAAAACGGTGCGGTTCTTTGGTGGATCCAATGCGAAAATGCATATTAAAAAAAGCGCATAACGTTGTTTATGCGCTTTTTAAATTAAATACCTATAGTTAAGTATCTAAATCACTTTCGACATATCATTGAGAACGTCACGCAAGCCTATGATCCGCTTTTGCGTATTGACGTCGTCTTTCGTTGCCTTAATATCACGCGCTAATGCGACAAGTAGAATAGACAATTTTGCAGATTTATCACCTTTTGACATTACGTTCTGCAATTCATTGAGTAAGGTCCTAGCTGCATCAATATTCAATTTAGCTAAACCACCATCGCGCTCTAGTTGATCAATATACGCCAACGCAATAACCGGATTTGCAGGCCAAGTGACCTGAAATTGCTGTTGAGGATTAAAGGTATTCCCCATATTTGCTAACTTCGCAGCAGCTAGTTCGTTCTCCGTCAAAAATTCACTGACTTGTAAATCCATCACATCAAGACCCCGCAGGATTTCAGTACCGTAAATTTTTCCGTTGTACCAGTATGTCGACCAGTAACCACCAATCACCATTCGTTCATCATGAATAGGCCCACGATCAAAATAAGCTATTTCAACCGGATTTTCCGTATCGCTAAAATCGATAACAGACAAACCACCTTGATACCAAGCTTGAACAAAAATGTCACGCCCCGGCACTGGCACTACTGAGCCATTGTGAGCAACGCAATTCTCTTGTTCCGATTGCGGCGCATCAATTTTATAATAGCTTTGGAATGTCAACTTACCTTCTTTAACATCATAAAACGCGTTGGCTCCCCAAGATTTTGGGTCAGATGCTCTGCAACGGGGTTGAGTACCACCTCCCCACTCATCGGTAAATAGAACTTTTGTACCATCGTTATTAAAGGTTGCTGAATGCCAATAGGCAAAACCGGGATCTGACACCGCATCAATCCGTTTTGGCTGCAACGGGTCGGTAATATCTAACAAGATACCATTACCTGAACACGCACCCGCAGCCAATTTCAATGCTGGAAATACGGTAATATCATGACATTGGTCTGTCATATTAGTGCGTTGAGTACCTTCGCCATGATCGCCACCACGCCATAGGCCCGAGAGGCGGCCTTCATCATCAGCAAAAACCGCAGGACTTGAGGTAATGCGGGATTTTTGTGGATTTTTCACTGGTATTTCGATTACATCTATACGAAACAATGCCGTTCGATTATCACCCGGGATGTCACCGATGCAGCCTTCTAATTCATCTTCATCTCGCACGCCTGCTGTACCAGAGTTGTAGACGACAATAGTGTCTTCATCTGAGGAGACAATTGAATGAGTGTGCGAGCCTCTGCAGGTTTGCACTAAGCCGACCTGTCTTGGCATGCTGATATCTGAGATATCAAAAATACGTAAACCTCTAAAACGCTCGTCGCTGACATCGTCGCTAATACCTTGTAACCCGCAATCAATACGACCTCTAGTTTGTTCTACCGACATGATCAGTAAATCACCTACAATGGAAACATCACCCTGACCACCCGGACAAACAATGGAGCTTGCTAGGCTAGGCTCACCATTATCACTTAAATTATAAATATTGAAGCCATGGTAATTACCAGCAACTAGAATATTGCCTGAAAATGCCATATCTGTATTCCAAAAACTCAGTAACGGCCAGCGTTCTGCCCACTCTGTTTTTGCGTCTCCACCGTCGTGATCTTCTCTACTTGCGGATTTATCGTCCAATGATGGCATTTTTATCGGTGGTAAATTTGAGGGGTTTTTGGGGTCGAAAAAACCATTCGGTCTTGGCAGTGTTTTAATTAATTTGAGATTTAAAGCAGCTTCACCTGCATCCCTAAAGCCTGCTTGCAGTCCAACTCTCTTATCCGTCGACAGGCCTGACAACAACGTATCCATTCGTGTAATTTCTGCTTCTTGGTCATTAACAATATCATTAATAAAATCATACAGAATGGGATCGTATGCTGAACCTGATTGTTCAAGTAGGTCCTCAACCATGGTAACGGCACCTTCATGATGAGGTATCATCAAACTCAAGAATAGACGGTCGAATTCAGTGCCTTTTGCAGCCTTAAGTTCGTCCATTTCATTTGTACTCGCCATGCCCATTAAGCTGTGGTCCATATGCATGGAATGATCAATATCAGTAACTTCACCGCGTTGTTCTAACCAGTCTCGCATAAACGCAATTTCATCGGCTTGTGATTTACGAATACGACCTGCAATATCAATTATCTCTTCATTGTTAGTTCTATCATCGACCAACACAGCCATGTCCACAGCTTGTCCATGATGTGGGATCATGTTTTGCATGAATAAGGCATCGTCACGAGTGAAACTTGTATTAGCTATTTTGACCGCATCTTGGGCACTCAGAGTCCGTGATGTTTGTCCGGGCGCGCCGGGCTGAACGATAGGAGGTGCTTCTTGCGCTTCTCCTTGCATTGTATCGGAAGGCAACTGAGCAACGCAGGCTGAACTTAAAACGCTCAGACCAAATAAAGCGGTATACGACAAACGAGTTTGTGATTTGGTGGAGACAATTGGCATAAAAGACAAGTCCTTTTGAAGTGTCAAAGTTTATAAAATGGGGTTGCAGATTAGTTGCAAAATTAATCGGTGTAAACCCTTCAACATTTTATCGGCTAAAAAATGATAGCTCCGGCGTAAAGCCTCTGTCATGCCGCTTATATAAAAAATGCAGCTCAATGTAAAATAAATGAGTCTTTGTTGTTAAAATACTGTACAACTGAATTTGCCTTTTTGTTAATTAAACACGGACAATTGATACAACAACATGCACTCATGAGTATGTTTGTTATCAATTTTTAGCCAAAACTGAGAGTAATAATATGCTAAAAAATAGACTTGATGGAGAAGTTCAACCCGGTTTTAAATGGGGCCCATTTACGATGCGGATCCCGCTAATTCATTTACGTTTTTCGTTGGCAGACATGCTACAAGGCTTAGCAGTAGCTGGTGCGACCGGCATGGCACTAGTACCTTATTTTATGGCCTTGTTGGGCCTTAGCTTTGAAGAAGCCGTAACCATGGCAATGTTTCATAGCTTACTAATCTCTTTTTCCTGGATGTTCTTTGGCGACCCGTACGCACCAGGTTGGTTAACACCCGCAATCCCCTTCGTTGTGGCCTTTATCACAGCACCAGCTTATTTAGGTGATCATACATCCCAATTTCAAGCCATGACTGCACTTTCATTAAATTTTGCATTCATTCTAATTTTTTTAGGCGCAACAGGGCTCGGAGAAAAATTAATTAAAATTGTGCCCAATGTGTTTAAAGGGGGCATTATACTTGGCGCAGCGGTTGCTGCTTTTTTACGTGTTACCAAAGACGGTGATGCAGCGAACGTGTTTCAGTCGGCACCTATCGCGGGTACTTTAGGTGTTGTTGTTTGCTTAGTTTTTGCATTTTCTAAACCCTTACATGCCATTGCGACGGACAAAAGGTGGTTAGCGAAGCTTCTCGGATTTGGCTTACTTCCCGGCTTTATTGTTGCAGGCACGGTTGGTTATTTTACCGGCGAATTTGAATACAATATCCGTTGGGAAATATTAGATGTTGGGGCGTCAGCAACTTCATTGTGGGAGAAAGCGTCACCATTCGCGATTGGTTGGCCATCAATAGATACTTTCCTTGCGTCTTTTCCATTGGCATTAATCACCTATATCTTGTTTTTCGGTGATGTGGTTACTGGCAACGAAATGATAGAACAAGCACAGAAATCTCGCAGCGATGAAAAATTAGAACTCAATGGCAGCCGTGCGCATATGGCTACTGGCATCAGAAACATATTAATGGCTATTATCGCTCCGTTTTTTGCTACTCAAGGAGTACTGTGGACAGGAATTCAAGTCATTCTTCTAAAGCGTTGGACGCAAGGTCGTGACAAGTTAGATTCAATTTTCGACAGTATTGGAAGTTTTTATGCTTTTGGTCTGCCCTTTTTGTTCGTCTTCCTGCCACTAGTTACTTTATTACAACCACTATTGCCAGTTGCGTTGGCCGTCACCTTGGTGCTAACTGCGTTTGCTTGTGCTACCTTGGCTTTATCCCTTGTACAGGATGCCACAGAGCGCGGTGCAATGGTAATAACAGCAATGGCATTTAGTGTGTTTGAGCCTTGGATTGGCTTACTCGTCGGCGTTATTACTATCATCGGTTTATGCGGATTTAAAGTATTCAAACCTGAAGAGAATAGTTAATTACAGAAAATATATGCGCCAAGTTGTATTTTTAGACAGTGCTACTATTGGGGATGGAATTAATATTCCATCCCCAAATTTTACTCATAAATGGACTAAATTCGACAGAACCAACGCGACTCAAACGCTGATGCGAGCCCAGAATGCGGATCTGATTATTACTAATAAAGTGGTTTTTAATAAGGCATTATTAAGTCAACTTCCGCAACTTAGACATATTGCGATTGCCGCAACAGGCACTAACTGTGTTGATTTACTGGCCGCGCGAGCGTTTGGAATAGACGTAAGTAATGTGCCTGGTTATGCCACTCGATCGGCGAGCGAACATGTTATGTCAATGATATTGAGTTTACGCCGTAACTTGCTTGCATTTCAAACCGATATTGCCAAAGGCAAGTGGCAAGCGTCAGATCAATTTTGTTTTTACAATGACCCAATTTTGGATTTATACGGCAGCACACTGGGCTTAATCGGCACTGGCGCAATTGCTCAGCAAGTTGCCTATGTTGCCAAGGCATTTGGTATGCGCGTAATATTTCACAGTGTTAGTGAACGTAAGATTCTGGAGGGAGAGGAACTCGTTTCGCTCAATTATTTGTTAGAAAACTCAGATATTGTGAGCCTGCATTGCCCTCTTACGCCAGCAACTGAAAACCTTATCAATGCTCGGCGACTGGAGTTAATGCGCCATAGCGCCATCCTAATTAATACAGCAAGAGGTTCAGTCGTTGACTTGGAGGCGCTGCATCATGCGCTACTGAATAAGAAAATAGCAGGCGCTGGTATAGACGTTGCACCTCAGGAACCACCGCCTAGCGATTCCATAGTGATGCAATTAAATACATTATTAAATTGTGTTGTAACTCCTCACACCGCTTGGGCGAGTCAGCAGGCTTCACAACTTTTAATGGACCAAGTCGTTGCCAATTTAAACGCCTTTGTAACAGGCCAATCTATTAACATAGTGAATTAAATAAGAGCGCTATGTAAAAGCCTAAAATTCGCTATACCCTCGGCAAAATATAAGATTTCATGGATATAAATAACGCTATAAACTAGCTTTTTTTATATCTAAAAATAGCCTAAATATCGATTGCAGTTTTTGTCATTTGATGTGAATCTACGCACATTATCACGGCCTGTTTTGGAGACTTTTTATGTCTGAACCTTTACCTGATTTAATTGAAGAGGTGATTAGCCACTCTGAATTGAGTGACAGTGGAATAGGCGTAGCTGCAATTATCGCGCAGGCTGATGAAGATGAGATGGCATTGCTACTCGAGTCTTTGCCTATAGAACAACGTTTAAGCCTATGGCAGACCCTCCCTGATCATAAAAAACTCGATATACTTATCGCTATGCGCGGCGATCCTCGTGAAGTACTTGTGCGCGCTACGGAACCTGAACAGTGGGATAAGCTATTTGTCGGTATTGAAGCTGAAGACTTGCTTGAACTGGCGGATTCACTACCTGAGGAGTTAGTTGAGCGTGCATATGCGGCAATGGATAGAGTACAAAAACAATACTTTACCGAAGCAAACCAATATCCAGAGGAACAAGTGGGTCACTGGGTAACGCACGACTATCTCGTGTTACCTTTAAATGCCAGAGTGCGTGAAGGCATTCGTCTTATACGCCGAGAAATGCCGCGTCATACAGATATGATCTTTCTAATTAATCGTTCTGGTCATTTCTCCGCAGCGGTCCCGATTGCTAAGCTCTATGCGTTGCCGGAACATGTTCCCCTTGTTGACGTTGCATTAGACGATTTTCCAGTAATCAATGCTGCTGATGAAGGACAAAAGGTAGCCAAGGACGTCCTATTTTCAACCTATGGCGCGTTGCCTGTTATCGATGAAAACCGAAAATTAATTGGCAGAATTGACGTGACGACTGCATCGGAATTGAGCGAAGAATATTACGAGCGTCAGCTGATGGCGAGTGCGGGTATGGATGAAAACGAAGATTTATTTTCACCGGTTCGCCGAAGCGCCAAAGCTCGAGCAATCTGGTTGGGTATTAACTTATTGACTGCATTTTTGGCAAGTGCATTTATCGGCATGTTTGAAGCAACCCTGCAACAAGTAGTGGCATTGGCTGTTTTGATGCCGGTGGTAGCAAGTATGGGTGGAATTGCGGGTAGTCAAACACTGACTCTCATTATACGAGGCTTGGCATTGAAACAAGTGACTCCCGCTAACACAATGGTATTACTATCGAAAGAATTAAAAGTCGGTGGTTTAAACGGCTTTATATGGGCTATTGTAATTGGGCTAGTGGCATTTGCGTGGTTTGGAGATCCTATGCTCGGTATGGTTATCGCTATCGCTATTTTTTTAAATATTGTTGCCGCGGCATTTGCGGGTGTCTTTGTGCCCGTGATACTTGATAAATTAAAAATTGACCCCGCACTCTCCGGCTCAGTCATTTTGACAACGGTTACTGATATAGTGGGTTTTGTCGCGTTCCTAGGTTTAGGAACGATGCTGTTACTTTAGCCCATTTTTTACTCATAGCGCTTGATTAATCTGCGCCGCTAAAGTGCCCACTTGCTCGCGCATTTGTTTTACAGCATTAGCGTATCCGTCACTATTCAAATCATCAACGAGTTGAAAACGAAACAGCTTGGGATCGTCATTCTTTGACAACAATTCAAAAAAACCTGACAACAATAATTTACCATCTGCGGCTGGATAAAAATGCTCAATTGTCACACTAATGCTATCGCAGTCACTGCACCATGCTACAAAATTACTTTGCTCATTTAAATTATTTAGGTCATTTAGCAATGCGCGCTGAATGGCGTCATCTAAACTGTCAGCCCAACTATGATAACTTGCCTTAATAAGTACGTGACCACTATCACGCATAACTAAGTGATTGGTACTTAAATAAGCAGGAATATTAATTTTGTCTAGTTTAATTCTAGCACTCGTCACTTTCTGCTTTTGTGCTAGCGGTTTAGCATCCAACAGATAATATGTTGGGACTGGTGCCTGTGACGTTACGCCGCATGACATAAGCAAAAAACAAAATACGATTAACATAAACATTTTTTGCATATTAATTGCCTTCTTTATTAGCTGATTGTGGTTGTTTATCACTGCTTGCCGGCTCGCCAAAAACAAGTGAGTTGGGCTGATTCGTTACTTCTTTTACGATAGGTTTTATTTCATCTAACGTGACTTCGATTTTCTTTATCATTTGCTCAACCGAACGATAAACTTGAGAGTCTGGTTGTAAGCCCTTTAATGTAGCCTGCAGTTCTTCTAGGCTCAACTCTATCGTACTCAGCGTCATACTCGCTTTTTCAATCACGCCACCCGTCGTTTTGACCGTTGCATCGGCGCTATCTATCAATCCGTTTATATTTGCGAGTGTGGCATTTAATGGTAACTTTTCCAGCTCGCCAAGAATGTTTTCTAACTTTTTAGTTAAACTCGCAAACCCACCTTGCGCTGCCGGTATTACTGGAAACTCACCAAACTGACCAACCATGCCTATTGGCTTACCACCCGGTTGCAAGCTTACTTTTAAGCTCCCAGTTATCAAATTCGCATTTTCGATAGACGCCGTCAGACCTTCTTTAATCCAGTCATTGACCATACCTTGAAAAATATCAGTTGATATATATCCATTCTTCATCAAGCGCTCTGGTTCAAGTTTAATTAAAACAGGAATACGCTCTTCTTTACCAACGCCAGCTATATCAATAATTTCCCAGAATTCCATATAGGGTTCACTTACAGTGCCAAGTCTAATGCCACGGTATTCTACTGGCGCCCCCTTGTGCAGGCCACCTACACTATCTTCAACCAAAATAACATATTCTATGAACTTGTAATCGCGCTGCTCATCAATACTTTCTTGCGAGTCGAAAACTTGAAATTGATGATTTTGTGGTACACCAAGGCCGGGCTCTGCACCGTTGACAAGTCCAAATTCCACACCACCTGCCACTAGTGTATCCAAGGATGCCATCGTTAAACTGATTCCCTGCGTCGAGGTAGTGATAGTAAGCCCATTCACATTCCAAAATGAGGTGTTTTCAGTAACTAAATTGTGAAAAGGAGCGTGAATAAAAATGTCATAGTGCGCTTCTTGCTCGAGGTCGTCATAGTATTTTGACTCAACAGCACCCACTTCAAACCCTTTGTGCAAAACAGGATTGCCTACTTTTAATGGCTTGTTCCCGCGTGAAATTAGTTTTAAATGAATACCGTCTGCATTAAGTGATGTTACCGGAGGAGTTTCAAGCCCTGCAAATGTAAACTGCTTAACATTTGACTGACCAGGAGATACTTCAATGTAGGCGCCCGACAGTAATGTACCAATTCCAGTAAAACCAGTGGCGCCAAATCGCGGTTTCACGACCCAGAACTCGCTGTCTTCGACTAAAAAAGAGTCCATCGACTTGTCCACTTCAATATCAACTAAAATAGTTTTTTTGTTTGCACTAAAACTAATTTTTTTGACTAGACCGATACCTACATTACGGTTTTTCAATATTGTTTTTTTCGCTTCTAAACCCTCTGCAGTCTCAAATTCAACTTGAATATGAATACCGCTATTTCGCCAATCGTTATAGACCATTCCGATGCCAATAAGGACTGCAATTATCGGCAAGATCCATATTATAGAAAAATTCGATTTATTGCGGATAAGTGGCGCTGTCGCAGCATCGGCTATAGCAAACTTAGAATTCTGGATGCTTTCGGAATGATCGGTTTTTGTACTTTCAGATGGTCCATTTTCTTCATTATTATTGTTGTTAGTCATTCTTCATCCACTTTATCCCAAAGGATCCTTGTATCAAACTGATGAGCGCTAATCATTGTCATTATCACTACCCCAGCAAAGGCTGTTGCCGCAAAACCAACTTTAATTGACATTATTTCGCCCAATTGTATCAGCGCCACTAAAATAGCAACAACAAATACATCAACCATTGACCACTTACCTATAAATTCAGTCACTCGATATAATTTGGTGAGTTCATATTGCTTAATTTTATCAGCCCTATTTGCAGAATAGCATAGCCAGGCTAATGCGAACATTTTGGCCATTGGCACAATAACACTCGCAATGAAGATGACGGCCGCGATAAAATAGGACTCATGTTCTAAGAACAAAATAATCCCGCCAATGATCGTGCTTTCAGTGGTATTACCTAGTAGTTCAGTGCTCATAATTGGGTAAATATTTGCAGGTATGTAAAGTAAAACGGCAGTGACTAAAAGACTCAAGGATATTTGAACGCTATTTTTAATCCTAGATGACAGTGCCGTATTGCAACGCTTACAGCGCGTTGAAGTAATAGGTGCTAATTTGTGACAAACCAAACAATTGACTAAGCCGCTGTTTGCAGTTGTTATTGCGTTTGCAGACTCAAGCATGTGAAGGCCCCCTAGCCTTTTCAATCCAACACCATAACCGATGGTTGTCGATCATTGACACAATATGCGTGAATAGCGGCGCAAAAATAACATATGCCCAAAAAGATGACTCAAGTGAAATGTCGGCCATAGATGTCACTTTTATCAAAGCAACCAAAACGCCGATTAAAAAAACTTCGGCCATCGACCATGGCAAAATATAACTCATCAATTTACCTAACCATACCGCCGGTAATAGTTCGAAACCTCGATAGGTTGATAAAATAATAAGGCAGACAGCAAGTAAATAGAGCGTAGGCAGAAGTAAAATAAAGGAAAAAACAAGAACAGCAACAAAGTAGTATTCTTGCAAATATAGCTCTGTAAAGGTCTGTAATAAATTAATGGTCCGTATTTGTTCATTTGATGAAAAAGAAATAAATGAAAATGTACACGCAATAAACATTAAAATTAAAGCAGTCAGACTCATAGCCAGAACATATTGCTTAGCGTTATTGTGTCCGACAGCAATGCGGTGATTACATCTCGGACAAGACAAATTAGTGCGATGAAAAATGGCATCAGGCATCTTAATTAGAAGATCACACTCTAAACATGCATGCAACTGAGGTTGAGCTTTATTCATTTGCGACGAGTTAGCCTAAGGATTTTATATGCGCAAGTATAAAGCATGCACAGAACAAGTACAGTTGTGAAGTAATTGCAACTGACTTCCCTCTTAAATTAGACAACCAGCAAGAAGATGGCCTATGAAAAATGGTCAGTAGAGAACATTAGTATCGGATTTACATGCTAAGTTGTTATAGAATGAAGGTAAGCACGTATATTAGGTATTATTTAGTGATTGCAGAATGAAATCAGTCCAAACCGAATCGATTAAAAATAGCCATATCGCTAAAAGCACATCAACTGCAATGGACAAAACAGGCCATGCGAAGCCTGAAATGCACCATAGAAACCCACATAATCTTGGCTATGATTTTGTTAAATTAGCTGAGTTACATCCCCCGATAGAAGACTGTTTAGCACGTAACCCAATGGGTAAACTAACCATTGATTTTTCCCAACCTTCAGCAGTAAAGGCACTTAATGCGGGATTACTCAAACAATTCTATCAAGTTCAACATTGGGACATTCCTGACGGTTTTTTATGTCCAGCGGTGCCGGGGCGCGCTGATTATATTCACTACCTAGCCGATTTACTCGGACACGATAATGACGGCAACATTCCTCGAGGAAAAAAAATCAAAGGGTTGGATATTGGTACAGGAGCTAATCTAATATATCCAATAGTAGCTAGCCAAAGCTACGGTTGGAGTATGATAGGAAGCGATATTAATGAAGTATCATATGCTAGCGCAAGTCTTATTGTTGAATCTAATGCTAACTTACGAAAGCTCATTGAGGTGCGCCTTCAAAGACAACAAAAGGCTATATTTTCTGGCATTGTGAAGGAAAATGAGTCATTTGATTTTAGTCTATGTAACCCACCATTTCATATTTCTGCGGACGCTGCTTTGGCGGGAAGTCGCAAAAAAAATAAAAATTTAGCGAGGCATAGTCATAAACGCAGAGGTAAAGATTCAACAGCCAAAAATCAGTCCTCCCTCAATTTTGGTGGGCAATATAATGAGTTATGGTGCGAAGGTGGTGAATTTGAATTTGTTAAAAATATGATAAATGAAAGTGTTGAGTACAAAAATCAAGTGACGTGGTTTACTTCATTGCTTTCGAAAAAAGAAAATGTCGGTCCTTTACTTCAGTTAGCAGAAAAACTTGGCGCAACACAATGTAAACAGATTAATATGGCACAAGGCGCAAAAGCCACTCGCTTTATTGCATGGCGTTTTTAACCCGCGAGCAATTTGCCAAAAAACTGTTAACCTAAAAGCGGTAAAAATAATAATAAGGGACTCTTTATGGCTTCTTCTGACAATCCTAAACAGCATTCTTTTAACCTCGAATCTCCTATTAATAATGAAACAGAGGTAAAAAAGGAACATGAGTCGCAAATTGAGAACACCGATGTAAAGACTGCAATTACCGAAAAAAATAGCGACCAATTAGAGCCAGTGGCTCCTATTCAAAACGTTGTGATACCCACTCAATCCTCGTCATCTGGTGATGGAGAAACAAATCCACCGTCTAGCGAAAAAGTAGCAAAGCAAAGCCTTCGGCAAACACATGAAATTATCGCGCCTTACACTGAAGCGTCGAAGGCACCTCATACCCCAGAAAAAGAGACACTACGCGACAAAGAAACGCGTGAAATTGTCACACCTTACGCTTTCACTGTTTCTCCTGAACTGTTGGGTCAACCTTTGGCAACGCCTGCTCGACGGGGTATTGCGATGCTAATCGATGTATTCGTTATTGCAGTGCTAAGTGCGCTCAGCGGCTTACTATTTGCAGGTTTTGTCGCAATGACCTTGTTTAAGGCTGGAGATCGTTTAAAACAACAAAAGAACGTTAATATTATGCGACTGGCACTGCGCGGAAGTGCGGCATCTTTACTATTCATTATCGTATTTGCAATTGTCTCAGATATCGGCGAACCCGATAAATCAATGTTGACCGAAGCTTCACAAAAAATAGAAAATGAAGAAACCATGAAAAGTCTTCTTGATCTTGCAGCTGCACTCATAGATATAGAATGCAAAAACGATAGTGAATGCTTGCTTCAGTATGCCGAGGGCGTAGCGATCGGTGCTGCCGCAATGGAAGTCCCAGTAGAGGATATTAACGCAACAACAAGCGACATTGTGTCCCAAAAAGAATGGGAAGATGAAAAAAAATCGTTGTTTATGGACAAATTTATCAACACATTAAACGAAGAACGCAATGCTTACACCGACGATATATTAAAAATCACTCAAGCAACCGATACCTCTGAACAAAGCAACGCCGCTGATAGCCTAGTTAAATGGGTAAAAGGGATTATGTCTGACCTAGGTTTAGGTTTAGGTTTGGGCTGGGCAGCGCTTTACTTCAGCGTATTTACTGCCTGGTGGCGTGGACAAACCATTGGTAAAAAAATTGTAGGAATTGAAGTTGTTAAATTAGACGGAAATTACCCTTCCTTATGGGAAAGTTTCGGTCGCTATGGCGGCTATGGAGCTGGTTTTGCGACGGGACTATTAGGTTTTTTACAAATATATTGGGACCCTAATAGACAAGCTATTCAAGATAAAATATCAGAAACGCTGGTGCTTCGTTTGAAATCGAATGTCAGTAAGCAGTAAGCTGCTTTAGTGGACATTAGTTTTCCTTACGAAAGGCCAATTAAGGACATTAAATGAGTATTTCAGTTTTTCTCGCCGGCTTCTCTCTTGGGATATCGCTCATACTTGCTATTGGTGCGCAAAATGCATTTGTGCTTAAACAAGGTTTGAAGCAGCAACATGTATTTGTAGTTTGCCTCATTTGCGCCTTCTCTGATGCTATTTTAATCTCTGCCGGTATCGCTGGTTTTGGCCTCATTGTACAAAAATTTCCACTGCTTGAACAAATTGCAAGATACGCTGGCGCGGCTTTCCTGTTTTTCTACGCTGCAGTCAGTTTTAACACTTTTTTTACGACGGAACATGCAATGAAAGCCGAAGGAAAAGAAGTCGGTAGCGCGGTTACAGCGGTATTAACTTGTTTAGCATTTACCTGGCTAAATCCGCATGTTTATTTAGATACATTCATATTACTCGGTTCTATTTCTACCCAATATGACGGCCAACAACTTGCTTTCGGGGTTGGAGCGGTGACCGGATCTTTTGTGTTTTTCTTTTCGCTTGGGTATGGTGCTAAATTGCTAATTCCTGTGTTTAAAAACCCCAAAGCATGGAAAGTTCTTGAATTTATAATTGGGTTTGTCATGTTAGCACTGGGTATTAGTTTACTGGTTTAATTAGCAAGTTAATTTATGCTCCAATTAATCTAGCCAACGAATAGCCACAGCGGACAAAAATAACATATGCAACAAAGCAAAGATTGCCATGGTCTGGGAGACAAACACTCTGCCTTAAAGGTATATATTGGTAATCGCCCTAACTTTACGTTCGCCCTCGATTCAAACGGCACTTACCCTGTTATAGCTGATGAGATAAATGCGATAGGCAATACCTGTGGAAATGGGTGGCGCAAAGTATTCAATGTATATGCAAAACTGATGTTTGAGCTACCCCGAGAAACATTTCCTATGCAAAAGCTGCATAATAGTTGGCAACAATATCGCGATAATGAATTATTTAGAAGCTTAAGCAATACGGCGCTGATGTTCACCAAGCCTATAACAGACGACATTGAACCAACACATCTGTCTATTATTATGGGCCGAACTTATGCTAAATCATTGATATTGCCGACAAGCTTAGTATGGGAAACCGATGCGTTCGCTATCGATATCGAGCATAAATTGATTGTTTGTCCATACTTTGATTACAGACAACTATCAAATATGAAAATCAGCTATTTGGTCAAACTTATTAATCGCTTAAAGTAAGTTGCCGTGTTCTCGAAATCTATTAGATCCTGAGTTTCCAGACGGCGTTGTCGATTAATAATTCCAAACGTCTTTCATTATTTAATGTTGGCTTATACGGGCTTTGCTACGCAACTTTATAAATCTACGTCCAACTCTTTCAGTTTTCTGGTTAATGTATTGCGTCCCCAACCTAGCTTTTTGGCTGCATCTTGCTTATGTCCATGCGTATATTTTAAAGCTCGCTGCAATAGAATTTTTTCAAAAGTAAGCGTTGCATCACTTAAAATGTTGTCATATCCGGCGCCTAACTGCGAGTCGGCCCAAACAGATAGCAACGTTGTCCAGTCATTGCTTTGTTGCTCTACCTTCAAGTCATCAGGAGAAGCAATCAGCTCTGGTGGTAAATCAGCGGGATGAATTTCTTTACCACTGGCCATAACGGTCAGCCAGCGACAGGTGTTTTCGAGCTGGCGAACGTTGCCAGGCCAACCTAGTTGGGAAAGAACTTTGGCAGCAGTTTTAGTTAATATTTTAACTTCCACATCTAATTCTTTTCCCGCTTTAGCTAAGAAATGATTAGCCAATAAGGGGATATCTTCCCGACGCTCATTTAATGATGGAATATGAATACGAATGACGTTTAAACGGTGATAGAGATCTTCTCGAAATTTACCTTCGGCAACACGTTTCTCAAGATTTTGATGTGTCGCTGCAATAATACGTACATCTACACTGACAGGATTATGCCCGCCGACTCTATAAAATTGCCCTTCTGCCAATACTCTTAACAGACGAGTTTGCACATCAATAGGCATATCACCTATTTCATCTAGGAATAAGGTGCCTCCATCGGCTTGTTCAAAACGACCTTGGCGTGCTGCTTGTGCTCCAGTAAAGGCTCCTTTTTCATGACCAAATAATTCAGACTCCACCAAGTCGGCTGGAATAGCGGCCATATTTAATGCTACAAATGTATTTGCAGATCTTGGACTGTGTTTGTGTAACGCAAGAGCGACAAGCTCTTTACCTGTCCCTGACTGACCATTAATCAACACGCTAATTGATGAACGAGATAAACGCCCTACAGCACGAAAAACTTCCTGCATTGCTGGCGCTTCACCAATAATCTCTGCCGTTGGATTAACC
This sequence comes from Glaciecola sp., assembly GCA_034112105.1. Lineage (GTDB taxonomy): Bacteria > Pseudomonadota > Gammaproteobacteria > Enterobacterales > Alteromonadaceae > Glaciecola. The sequence continues at coordinate 49,960 of JAWUVZ010000086.1, forward strand.
TGAGCAACTTGTTTTAGCTTACTTTGCTCCTTGGCATGCTCAATTGCACGTTTGGTTAACGTCACAGCCTCATCAATATCAAAAGGCTTTGGCAAATATTCGAAAGCACCGCCTTGGTAGGCATTAACTGCGCTATCTAAATCAGAATGTGCTGTCATTATTATGACTGGCATTTCGGGGTATCGTTGATGCACCTCTTTGAGTAATGTCATGCCATCCATTTGTGGCATTTTCACATCGGATATAATGATTTGTGGTGCTTCGCCAGATTGAAGTTGACGTAATAGATCTTCAGGGTTTTCAAAACTGACGCAGGCAATGTTGGCTGTTTGCAATGCTTTTTGCAAAACCCAACGAATAGAGCTGTCGTCATCGACAATCCATACTGGTTCATTCATAACTATTCGTGCCTTTTCTTAATAGGTAAATTGAGGGTAAATTCCGTGTGTCCTGGATAACTCTCTACATCAATTTTGCCATCGTGGTGGTTAGTTAGATTTTGCGCTATCGATAAACCCAAGCCACTGCCATTTTGCTTTGTTGTCACCATTGGATAAAATATGGTATCTCTGAGCTCCTTAGGAATGCCCGGCCCATTGTCAATAATGCTAATTAATGCGCTTAGCCCATAACGTTTGCCTTTGATCACTGATTGCCTTTCAATACGGGTTTTTAGTCTTATACATGCATTTTGTGTTTTGGCTGATTTCAATGCTTGCATACTATTTCGTGCAATATTTAGCAACGCTTGCTGCAACATGTCAGGATCAACATATAGGTCTGGTATTGATGGGTCATAGTCCCTTTCTATTTCTATCGCTATATCCTGTAGCGTATCGGCATAAATAACTGAACGTACTTTCTCAATAACTTCATGAATATTGGTCCACTTCATTTGTGGCAAAGAATTTGGACCAAGAAGTCTATCAACTAATGAACACAGGCGATCTGATTGATCAATAATCATCTGCGTGAATTCTTTTTGTTGTGGATTCGTCAGTTCTTTTTCGAGTAACTGCGCCGCGCCACGAATGCCACCTAGCGGATTTTTAATTTCATGAGCTAAACCTCGGACGAGCTCCTTCGCCGCTTCTTGTTGGGCATATTGCAAGGTTTCTTGGGTTATTTTTTTCTGCTTATCTATTTGCTTTATTTCTAGCAACATCATGCGTTGACCATCAATATCGAAACAAGTCGCCGTCATATCGGTCAATATACAACGTCCATCTTTAAAGCAAAGTTGTACCTCGGTTTCACTAAAGTCTTCATAATTACGAAGTGCGTCTTCAAAGGTCGAGCGCTCAACTCCGTCGTCCAAAAAGAACTCATAGAATTTGCGATCATGAATTTGTTTCAATCCCGTTTCCAGCATCGCTAGAGCAGCATCATTGACATATAGAATATCAAAATGCTCATCAATAATGATGACTACTGTTTTCAACATATTACGCAGTTGAAACGGAGATAAATTTATTGCTGCTAAACGGTCGTCCATAATGTCCTTGTGCTGCACTAAGTTTGTGCAATGCACTATATTATGCGATTTAGTTACGTAATTAAATAAACAGTAAAAATTAGCTTGCCTGACTATATCCTGGATTAAACAGAGAAATGTAAGGTCTGCAATGCGGTATTATTTAATTACTGTTAGTTTGAGGCTTAATTAGCGCTGAAGGTTTGTGCATAAAGAAGCGTCTTACGGCAGACGATGCAATTACCTTGCCCGAAGTGCTAACAAAATTGATTTGGTAGGAATACTCCCCTCTAGGCAGGTCCTTAACTAAAAATGTACCTGTAGTAGAGCGAAGTTTTTGCTCATGCAATGAAAGTTCGTAATGGCCTGGGGCATTTGGCGTTACTGAAGCGCTGATGGTTACGTTACCCATTGTGTTTCGAATAGTCCCATCAACAGCGGGAGAAGCAACACTGATTTTATGTTCAACGGGTTTTTTCTGTTTAATGGTTTTAAGCTGTTTCGTTTTAACAGTTGGATTTTGTACTACAGTCGTCGTGTTAGAGGCAAAATCGAGCTCAACAGCTCCTGGCGTTGGTTGGTCTGAATAGGAAGTTGTTCCGTCTTTATTTACCGTTTTATATATTTTACCTGCGTGCACAGAATTCGACAGTGCTAGACCAAAGATGATCAGTACCATAAAACGTTTCGATGTTAAGAACTTAGCTATATTCATATAAGTAACCTACGTGAGATCTTGATAGTGTAGTCGTTTTCAAATAAAAAAAAAGCCTGTAAACACAGGCTTTAGTATAGATATTTATATTTAGTTAAAGCTGAGCCAATGAATGGTCAACTTATCGACCCAACGCAACCTAAATAATTAGCACTTATACGCTGTAGTACATTTCAAACTCAACGGGGTGAGTTGACATATTTAGTTTTTCAACGTCAGCAGACTTCAGCTTAATGTAAGCGTCGATCATGTCGTTGCTCATTACACCACCAACTGTTAAGAAGTCACGGTCTGTATCTAGTGCCGCTAAAGCTTCTTCTAGTGAACTAGCAACTTTAGGGATCTGCGCCGCTTCTTCAGGTGGTAAGTCGTATAAATCTTTGTTCATTGACTCGCCTGGATGGATCTTATTCTTTATTCCGTCAAGACCAGCCATCAACAAAGCAGTAAACGCTAAGTATGGATTAGCTGATGGGTCAGGGAAACGAACTTCGATGCGACGCGCTCTTTCACTCGTTACGTAAGGAATACGAATGGAAGCCGAACGGTTACGCGCTGAGTAAGCTAACATAACTGGTGCCTCGAAACCTGGGACCAAACGCTTGTAGGAGTTGGTTGACGCATTGGCAAAAGCATTGATTGCCTTCGCATGTTTTATAATGCCGCCGATATAGAACAATGCTTCGTCAGAAAGACCCGCATAACTATCACCAGCAAAGGTGTTTTTGCCGTCTTTGGTAATTGACATATGGCAATGCATACCAGAACCATTATCACCGACTAGAGGCTTCGGCATAAAGGTAGCCGTTTGGCCGTATGCGTCTGCAACGTTATGCACTACATACTTGTATATTTGAATTTCGTCTGCTTTTTTAACCATTGTATTAAATTTACAGGCTATTTCATTTTGTCCTGCAGTGGCAACTTCGTGGTGATGAGCTTCAACAACTAAGCCCATTTCTTCCATAACCAGACACATTGCTCCACGCGTATCATGCGCAGAATCGACTGGAGCTACGGGGAAATATCCGCCTTTAACGCCAGGACGATGTCCTTTGTTACCGCCTTCGAATTCAGCACCAGAGTTCCAAGACGCTTCTTCAGCATCAATTTTGAAAAACGAACCCGACATATCTGTGTGGTAACGGACGTCGTCGAATAAAAAGAACTCTGGCTCTGGGCCAAATAAAACAGCATCACCGATGCCTGTGGATTTCAAATAGGCTTCACCACGTTTAGCAACCGAGCGCGGGTCACGATCATAACCTTGCATCGTTGATGGTTCGAGAACGTCACAAGTAATATTAATTTGTGTCTCTTCCGCGAACGGGTCTAAAACCGCCGTTGTAGGATCTGGCATGAGCACCATGTCAGACTCATTGATGCCTTTCCAGCCGGCAATTGATGAACCGTCGAACATTTTACCTTCTTCAAAGAAGTCTTCATCTACTTGGTGTGTAGGGATAGTAACATGCTGCTCTTTACCCTTTGTATCCGTAAAGCGCAAATCAATAAATTTTGCTTCGCTTTCTTTAATTAGCTCTAGTGCCGACTCAATTGACATACTGCCCTCCGATAAAAAAATGTCATTGCACAGACTTCGCGTCCGTACAAATGTTAACGCTATTCTATAAGTTTTCAAAATAGCTATGTAAAACTATAAGCGATATTCGTGCCATATAGCAATGAAATAAAAGTCCGTGTAAACACTGGCTTGGCATTGAAGTGTGCATTAAATGGCGCGCCCCTACTGCACCAAAAAGATCCCAAAAGAGATTAATTTGGTGCAAAATCATTTTAATGTGTTTTTTTGGTGCATATTAATAAGCAACAACGCGTTTAAGCTGACTTCGTTGCTTACCAAAAATCGTTTTTCTGTATTGAAAAAATTATTATGCAAGAAAATCAGCTACTTTTCGGTCGTAATGTCGTAAATGAATATAACAATGTAAGCTACAACAACTTACGCAAAACTTTGCCGATAAAATAACGAGACTGGAGATATGATGAATTATGTGAAAATTGTTTTTTTTACGCTACTAATTAGTTTTACTGGATGTGTTTCGTCGGTCTTTGCAAAGAGTCCATTTAACGAGATGCCCGAGGGTGTTTATACCGTCGATTTGAGCCATGCATCGGTAGTTTGGAAAGTATCACATTTGGGTTTGTCCAATTATGTTGCTCGGTTTGCAGATTTTGATGCCGCTATTGATTACGATTCTTCGGATATTACAAAAAGCACAGTGACTGCCAAAATTAATCCTATGTCGATTCAAACGGCTTATCCGAATGCAAAAGAGAAAGATTTTAATAATATTCTTGCTACAGACAAAAACTGGTTTAATGCTGCTGAATTTGCCAGTATCGACTTCGTTTCGACCTCAATAGAAATGACTGGAGAGAAAACGGCTGTGATGCAAGGTAATCTCACCTTCTTAGGCTTATCTAAAGCCGTTTCGCTTGATGTTAAATTTAATGGCGCAATGCTAAAGCAGCCTTTCAGTGGCAAACCAACGATGGGATTTTCTGCAACCACAATGATAAAACGCACTAACTGGGGGATGGACAAATATGCACCTAATATTGGCGATGACGTTGAAGTGATGATTGAAGGCGAGTTTGTTAAAACAGATGGTTAACAACGTCACTGACAAGCAAAATCGATATCATAGCCTAAGTATTTTATTGCATTGGACGGTAGTTATTGGGCTTTTATTTATGTTTGCGAGTGGCTTGTATATGGTCAACGGAGACATCAGTAAGGCAGAGCAATATAAGCTTTTTCAAATCCACAAAGCAGCCGGCGTTGTCATGCTGTGGGCTTTATTTATCCGAGTTAGCGTGCGAGTGCTTACCCCTGCTCTTGAGCCCCCTCAAGGATTTTCAAAGAATGACAAGATAAAAGCAAAAACAGGACATCTAGTATTATACATTGCGGTTGTTATTATGCCTTTATCCGGCTGGCTAATGGTATCGGCAAGTCCTTTTGGCCTGCCCACTTTCGTATTTGTTGACTGGATAAAGTGGCCCCATATTCCTGGCGTCGCCAGGAACAAGGTAATTGAAACGATTGCAAACAATACACATTGGATAACGGCGTCAATTTTGTGTGCACTTATTATCGGCCACGTCGGCGCTGTTATCTGGCATAGAAAGAAGCACGGGGTGAACTTATTGAATCGTATGTGGTGGTCAAAAGCTAAACGATAGACCATTCGTCATCCTCCCAACTTATATTTTGGAAATCGGTAAAATGTTAAAAACACACTTTGAATTTGAGTGCACAGTGAAGCCCTCGACGGAGAAAAAAAGCAATTACTTATCTTTTATAACGCTTGTAATCGTTCTGCTGCTAGCGGGTATTGATTCGTCGCAGGCATCGACTCAAGAAAAACTAACCCTTAGTGCACAAGATAGTCAAATTACCTTTGCTGGCGAACATGTTGGTATGACGTTTTCAGGCGTTTTTACCAAGTGGGATGCCGAACTTATATTGCCACCCGCAACATCACCAAAAATAACAGCGACGTTTGATGTTGCGTCCGCAAAAACTGGGGACAGCACTTACGACAGCACATTACCTGAGGGAGATTGGTTTGATGTTGAAAATCACCCCACTGGTGTATTTAAAAGCAGTCAAATTATCGCCAAAGACAATGATTATGAAGTAACGGGGACGTTAACATTGCGCGGTATCAGCCAACCGGTTTCATTCTTGTTGAAGAATAACAGCACAACACTAACGGCAAGTTTCAGTATAAACCGACTCGCGTATAAAATTGGAATGGATTCAGATCCTGACGCTGAATGGGTAAGCAGAGAAATAACAATGACGTTAACCTTGCTCAAAGAAAATAAAAAGGGAATTTAAAGTCAGCGGAAATTTAAATGTGAAGTTAAATAGACGGCTCGTTGCTTGAAAATCAAGGATTTATTCAAAATTTGATTGTTTTTTGTGACTAAATGATAAAGTTTGTCGCTAATTGCTGAATAAATCTGTAGAATCCGCGCCCAACAATCCAAGGGGGTTTTCCCTTCGCATTTATTTATTGAGAGTAAAACATGCCTTCAGCCATTGCAAATCTTCGCAATATCGCGATTATCGCTCACGTCGACCACGGTAAAACGACCCTAGTTGATAAGCTTCTTCAACAATCAGGCACATTAGAAAGCCGAGGTGTAGCCGAAGAACGCGTAATGGATTCAAACGACATTGAAAAAGAACGTGGTATTACGATCCTTGCTAAAAACACAGCAATTAACTGGAATGAATACCGCATCAATATCGTGGATACGCCAGGACACGCTGACTTCGGTGGTGAGGTCGAACGTGTTATGTCTATGGTCGACTCTGTGCTGCTATTAGTGGATGCGCAAGAAGGACCAATGCCGCAAACGCGTTTCGTAACGCAAAAAGCCTTCGCACAAGGCCTTAAGCCAATTGTTGTTATCAACAAAATTGACAAGCCGGGTTCACGTCCTGATTGGGTAATTGATCAAGTATTCGATCTCTTTGACAATCTGGGTGCTACTGACGAACAGCTTGACTTCCAAGTTGTTTATGCGTCTGCAATTAATGGCTGGGCGACAATGGATTACAACGTACCTAGTGACAGCATGCAGCCTTTGTTCCAGGCTATCGTTGACCAAGTAGAAGCGCCAAACGGCGACCCTGCGGCTCCATTACAAATGCAAATTTCACAACTTGATTACAATTCCTATGTTGGTGTAATTGGTGTTGGCCGCATCACTAGCGGTACCGTAAAGATAAATCAGCAAGTAACTGTCGTTAACGCCAAAGGCGAGAAGCGTAATGGTAAAGTTGGTAAAGTATTAGGTTATTTAGGCCTCGAACGCCATGATATTGAATCTGCAGATGCAGGGGATATTGTTGCAATTACGGGTTTAGGCGAGTTAAAAATTTCCGATACAGTGTGTGATGTTAACCACGTTGTAGCACTTAAACCTTTATCTGTTGACGAACCAACCGTTATCATGACTTTCCAAGTAAACACGTCTCCATTTGCAGGTAAAGAAGGTAAGTACGTTACATCACGTAATATCCTTGAACGCTTACAACACGAATTAGTGCACAACGTTGCCCTGCGTGTTGAAGAGATGAGCGATCCTGATAAATTTAGGGTTTCGGGTCGTGGTGAGCTTCATTTGGGTATATTGATTGAAAACATGCGTCGAGAAGGTTACGAGTTAGCAGTATCTCGTCCAGAAGTTATTCTGAAAACGGTAGATGGCAAGCTGATGGAACCGTTCGAAACACTGACGATCGACGTTGAAGAACAACATCAAGGTGCTATGATTGAGCAACTCGGTATGCGTAAAGGTGAAATGACGAACATGACACCAGACGGCAAAGGTCGCACACGTGTCGACTTCATCATTCCAAGTCGTGGCTTAATTGGTTTTCAAACTGACTTCATGACAATGACATCTGGTTCTGGTCTGATTTATCACTCGTTTGACCATTATGGCCCGCACAAAGGCGGAAGTATTGGTACACGTAAAAATGGTGTACTGATTGCTAACGCTACAGGTAAAGCGCTTACCAACGCAATATTTAACTTACAAGAACGTGGTCGCATGTTTATCGGACATGGTATTGAAGTTTATGAAGGTATGATTATCGGTATTCACAGCCGTGAAAACGACTTAACTGTGAATGCGCTTAAAGGTAAGCAGCTAACCAACGTTCGTGCTTCAGGTACTGATGAAGCGCAGACCTTAGTACCACCAATTGTTTATACACTTGAGCAAGCGTTAGAATTTATTGATGATGATGAGTTAGTGGAAGTAACCCCCCTGAGCATACGCCTTCGTAAGAAGCTATTGTCAGAGAACGAGCGGAAGCGAGCTGGTCGTCCTAAAAAGGATTAGTCTGGCGCCTCAGCTCCGTTAGTAAATAAATTAAACCCAGCAATTGCTGGGTTTTTTATTATCTACTAGCCATATAATAAACATTGTAGAAAACTGAACCTATTTGTCACTTTTAACGTAGACTTTAGTTTATAAAATCAATAACTCAAAGAGATAATGTGTTTATGACGATTCGCCAAAGTTACCTACCTATGCTTATATTCACGTTAGTTTTTGCCAGCACTGTGAATGCGCAGTCTTGGGGGGGTAGAGGTGAAAGTAAAACTAAAGTGTTGGTTGAGCCTTTGGCGTATCAAGCTCAGCAATCTAGTCTTGAAGCTGTAGGCACTGCGGAAGCGGTGAAATCCATTATTTTATTCCCAGCAGTTAGTGAAAGAGTCATGTCGGTCAACTTCGTCCCAGGCCAACAGGTGGAAAAGGAACAAGTTTTATTGACACTGTATAATGAAAGGGAAGCAATTGCGTTCGAACGCGGGAAAATACAGTTAAAGGACGCAACACGAGAATACAACCGCTTAGTAGAGAGTCGCAAAAAAGGTGCTGCAGCGCAGAGCCAAGTAGATATTGCTAGCACGCAGCTCGCCTTTGCAGAAATTGCAGTTAAAGAGGCAGAAGTTGCACTAAGAGAACGGATTGTCAAAGCTCCTTTTAGCGGTATTGTTGGCTTCACTGACGTGGAGGTCGGTGACCGTATTACTCAACAAACCAGAATCACTACGTTGGATGATAGGAAAACCCTTTTTATTAACTTTTCAGCACCTGAAGTAGCATTGACGGTGCTCAGTAGTCAACCTGAAGTAACACTGACGCCTTGGCAAAACCGCGACGTTAATATTAGCGCAAGCATCGCACAAATAGACACTCGAATTAGTGAGCAAGACCGCACAATCAAAGTCAGAGCAAAGCTAGATAATGTAGAAGATAAATATCGACCTGGTATGAGCTTTAGAGTGACGTTATCGGTTAAAGGGCAAGAGTATGTTGCTATTCCTGAAGCTGCACTATTGTGGGGCGCAACTGGCGCATACGTTTGGCAAATGTTTGATGGCAAAGCCAATAGAGTAGATGTACAAATACAAGAACGCTTGCGTGGGACAATTTTAGTGATTGGAGAATTTAACGCTGAGGCAATGTTGGTGGTGGAAGGGGTGCAACAGTTGCGACAGGGGCAAAGTCTTGAGGCGTTAAATAAGCCTGAGGCCGTGTCATGAAAAAAAATGATTCAAGTCAAATAAACGATTTACCCTCACTCTCTATTCGCCGTCCTGTGCTAGTTATGGTAATGAATCTGCTTATTATTTTGGCAGGCTTTGCCGCCATTAATGACTTGGAAATTAGAGAACTACCCGATGTAGACCGCCCAATCGTCACTGTTTCGGCTAGTTATCCTGGAGGTTCTCCTGAGACTGTTGATAGTGAAGTAACCAGCCGTTTAGAGGGGGCGGTTGCCAGAGTCAGTGGTGTTGACTCTATTAACGCCTCTAGTGAAGAAGGCTCTTCACGGATTCGTGTGGAATTTCGCCCCGGCACTGACCTCGAAGATGCTGCAAATGAGCTCCGTGAATCAGTTAGCCGAGTGCAACGCATGTTACCTGCAGAAGTTGAGCAGTTATCAATTATAAAAGCAGACAACGACGCTCAGGCAGTTGTAAGCTTAGCCATAAGTAGCGACAGCCTCGATATGGAGACGTTAACCGAACGTGTTGAAGTTGACTTAGCGCCGCTATTTTTGAGTATTCCCGGCGTTGCTGATGTGTCACTAGACGGTCAACGCCAGCGCGTTATGCGAGTATCTGTCGACCCATTACGATTGACCAGCTTCAACCTTTCCATGACCGACGTGTCTGCAGCTTTGCGCTTAGCGCCATTCGATGTGCCTGCTGGCAGTGTTAAATCGCAAGACCAAGAATTGATTGTCAGAGCTGATGCAACCTCTGTATCTACACAAGATATTGAGCAAATTTTAATCTCCGGTGATACTCGAATAGGTGATGTTGCGAGTGTTTATTTTGGCCCCGCCGATGCCCGTAGTATGGTCAGACTTGATGGCAAACCCGTTGTAGGCTTAGGTATTATCCGACAGGCGCGCTCCAATACTATAGAAATTTCTGATGAAGTGTTGGCGATGGTTAAAAGCCTAGATACCCGCTTTACTGACCTAAATATTGTTGTCACATCCGATGATGCAGAATTTATTCGTAGTTCGGTAAATGAAGTAATGGTATCTCTAGGGCTAACTATATTATTAGTTATTGGCACATTATGGCTGTTTTTAGGTAGCTTCAGAGCTACCTTAGTGCCAGCACTGTCGATACCAGTCTCATTAGTCGGTGCGCTAGTTATCATGTGGGTCCTTGGCTTCTCTATCAATATCCTAACCTTACTAGCGTTAGTACTTGGAACCGGGCTTATTGTTGATGATGCCATTGTGGTATCCGAAAACATTCAACGCCGCCGTGCCCAAGGCATGGGGTCAAGAGCCGCCGCGGTTTTAGGTACAAGAGAAGTTTTCTTTGCGGTCGTTGCCACCACTGCTGTCCTTGCTGCAGTTTTTATTCCTATCGCTTTTTTGCCATCTACTGCCGGCAGACTATTCAGAGAGTTTGGTGGAGTGCTAGCTGGCGCAGTAATAATTTCTTCATTCGTTGCATTGAGTTTAGTACCAGCGTTAACAGCCAAATTGCCGAAAAAGACTACAAGTAATAGCTTTTTTGACCGTACGCTAGGTGCCTTTGGTACTCGCATGTTAAATGGGTATATGGCTGTGCTTCACCAGTCTTTGCGTTTTTCATGGTTAACAGTGCTAGTATCAGTTTTATCTGCTGGCGGCGCTGCATTGCTTTATGAACAAATTGAAAATCAACTTTTACCTGCTGAAGACAGAGGTGTTATTCGGGTTTTTGCGCGTGGTCCCGATGGTGCCGGATTAAATTATATGAATCGACAAGCCGAGAAAATGGAAGAGATCCTGCTGCCTTATGTTAAGGACGCAGACGTCGATTCGATTTATACGGTTGTTGGCCGCTGGGATCCTAATTTAGTTTTCATCACTGTACCACTTGCACATTGGGACGAGAGAGAGAAGTCACAGCAAGAAATTATAAATGAAATGCGACCGAAGCTTGCGGCGATTCCGGGAGCCCCGGCGCGTGCATTTGGCAGTAACAGCCTAAATCTGCGTGGTCAGGGTGGCGGCTTGGAATTGGCGCTTACAGGTGATACCTACGCACGTATTTATGAGTCTGCACTGGCTTTCGGTAAACTTATTGAAGAAACACTGCCCGAGCTTGGCAGGCCTAATATTGGTTACCAGCCAACCCAACCACAACTAAGAGTGAACATTGATAGACGCAGAGCAGAGGAATTAGGCGTACCTTTCAGTGATATATCGACGACATTAAGAGCCGCCATCAGTGGCGACGACATAACCGATCTAAATATTGGCGATCAAGCGATCCCATTAATATTGGAGTCATCGAAGAGGAACACTGCTAATCCGTCCGATTTAACGAACCTCTTCGTCAAATCAAATAACGGAATTTTAGTGCCATTATCGAGCCTCGCATTTATTAGTGAAGAGGGCGTTGCCGCTGAATTGGAGCGTCATGCTCAGCGCAGAGCTATTGAAATTGATTTAGAGCTACCTGGCAGTATAACGATGGCCGAAGCTGTTGAGCGAATACGTGATATCGCTAATCAAAATCTACCGGATGGGATAGGACTCGTGTTTTTAGGCGAAGCGCTTACTTTTGAAGAAACCTCGAACCAAATTGCCATGACCTATTTATTTGCATTCGTTATTGTATTGCTTGTGTTGGCAGCTCAATTTGAGAGTATTAATAGTGCAATTGTGGTCATGCTAACAGTACCTTTTGGTATCGCAGCTGCTATCTATGCCCTTTACCTTACTGGCACATCGATCAATATTTATTCTCAAATAGGACTCGTCATGCTCATCGGCTTAATTGCAAAAAATTCTATTCTATTAGTTGAATTTGCTGACCAACTGCGAGATCGAGGTATGGCAGTTAATGACGCGATAGTTCAGGCTGCAGCTGTTCGATTACGTCCAATAATGATGACCTTAATGTCGACAATATTAGGTGGATTGCCCTTAATACTGTCAACGGGCGCAGGCGCTGAATCAAGAAATTCTATTGGTTGGGTGGTGTTTGGTGGCTTAGGTATCGCTGTTGTTTTTACCCTATTTTTAACGCCCGTTTTATACAAGTTCATTGCTCCATTCTCAAAGCCGAGAGCCGATGAGAGTGAGCGCTTAGAAACTGAACTTGAGGCTGCAGATCAACAAAATCTCTAATTTTTTACACCTCAAACGCAATATAATTAGCATAACGGGTGACCAGGCGCTTTTTGCCTATAGTCACCTGTTATGAAATATTCCTACAAGTTCTTTAGTAATCAAAATTTGTCCTTTAAACTCGACAGTCATTCTATATTGTCAACCAACAGCCACGCTGCCAAAGCATGAAAAATCAAAGGACCCGCAATGAACTTTAGTGATAAACCAGACCGTAAAGCATCAAAAGCCTACAAATGGGAAAAGTACATAGGCACTGGTATATTGCCTATGTGGATTGCTGACACCGAATTTCGTTGCGCAGAACCTATTTTGGAAGCATTGCATAAACGGATTGAAGACGGTTTACTCGGCTACACGTTACCAGCACATGATACTGATGCGATTAATGCAGTAGTTAACTGGTGTGAAAAGCAATATAATTGGCAGGTCGACCCCAAGTGGATTGTCTGGACTCCCGGTGTTGTGCCCGCATTTAACGTTGCAATACAAGCCTGTTGTGATGCTGGTGATACTGTTATCGTGCAAACACCTAATTACCCGCCTCTGCTAGCAGCGCCCAGTATCAATGGACTAAATAGAACTTGTGTACCAACTATTGAAGTTGACGGACGTTGGACTATCGATTTTAGTGCATTAGAAAGTGCCGCAGCAGACCCCAAAGCAACGATCTTTATTATGTGCAATCCGATGAATCCTGTTGGTTCAGTTCTCACTCAAGCAGAGTTGGATAGAATCGCTAGTATCTGTCGAAAACATGAGGTTATGCTTTGTTCCGACGAAATCCACTGCGATTTAATATTAGATGATGTTAATCATCTGCCCGCCGGTGCACACAAAGAATTAAGCGCTCATTCGATCACGCTAATGGCCGCGAGTAAAACATTTAACGTTGCTGGCTTAGGTACTTCATTCGCCATTATTCCAAATACGGCATTACGAGCAGCATTTAATAAGTCTGCTCGAGGAATTGTCCCATGGGTAACTGTCACCGGTTTAACAGCAACCAATGCCGCTTTTAGACTCTGCGACGATTGGCATCAAGCTGAACTAGACTATTTGAAAGATAACCGTGATTACTTAGTCTCTGAGATAAACAAAATACCGGGCTTAAGAGCCATTTCGCCCGCAGCCACCTTTTTACTTTGGGTTGATGCGAGTGGCCTAAATGTATCAAACACACAAAAATGGTGCGAGGAAAAAGGTATTGGGCCTTCACCCGGTCGAGACTTTGGCGAGAAAGATTTTTTTAGACTCAACTTTGGTTGTTCTCGCGACTATTTAGTAGAAGCAATTACAAAGCTGTCCTCTTAACGAGGACTTTACGCTTTAGGGATGATAACGCTGGCGGCCAGAATTTCATAAACAACGCCTTCATGCAAGGCATCAGAGTCACCTTGCATGTCTTGATTGAAGTGAGTGACTTGTTCTGCTGTCATTTCTTTTTTGATAAGTTTACCTGCTAATGTCACCGTTTTGCCCGCACTGTCAGTGGGTACAAAAAAGCTATAGTCTCGAAAGGCGACACGCATAACATCATCACCTTCTTGAGCAATAAAGAAACATCCTTTTTTCTGACAAACCCTGGCAACTTTAGTCTCAACCTGAAAAGCATGGCTAACATACAATGCAGGATATGAAGTCAATTCGTGTAATGTTACTTTTTTAAGCCTCTCATCGAGCAAGGAACCAAAGGTTTCAGATTGAGCATCCGTTGCTATGGGCTCAGATAATCTGAGTGTATTATTGGTTTTAGTAGCATCAGGCATATCGGATGCCAGCGCTACCATGCTCATCGCAAAAACTATCACCGTCACCGCTAAAGCTTGTTGGAACTTCATAGTATACCTACCCTATTTACTTAAATTGTTAGTGCCAATACTATTCTTTTTCAGGATTTTTTATCATTACGTTTTTAACTTGGGGTCCATCACCTCTATGCTAACCCCAGCATGAGCCGCTAAGCGTTCAATTAAATGCTCATTTAGGGCTGAAGCAGGAGTCCAAAAACCTCCCTTCACATCAGGAATATCTTTTGATAGGCACAGCGCGGCCTGTGCCAACATTTTCGCTGTCGAACCATAACCAGGGTCACGATCACCTTCTACTTTCACTACTAATTGCTCACCATTGGGCATATCAGCATAAAAACGCATATCAAACATGCCGTTCAATTGCTGCTCTGGCGTCGGGCCTTCACCCGGTTTAGCTAATACATAATTTGCTAATAATTTTCTTAATGGCGATAGGCTTGCTGCTAGCATGAAAGCGCCTAAGCCCAGCGTAAACGTCCACGCCTGAAAGCCGCTTTTAGCTGTCATCGCTTCATCGTAAAGAAAATCCTCGCCGTATTGATTGCCTAACAATGCATTGGAACGATGAACAACGCGTTCATTAATTGAAGCCATTACAAAAGGCATAGTCCAAACACCCAACGAATCATCGCGTTGCGCGCCTTTATGATTCTTTTGACGCTGTTTAAACGGGTGGCCGGATGGACAAAGAACGTAAGGATTTACCAGTATTTTGCGCAATTCAGGGTTTTCTTTTACTTCTTTAAATACGTTTAGCATACTAGCGATAGTGCCGCCTGATGCCGCGCCTTTAATTTTTCTAACGCGCATTTTGACGTACTGTGCAGGTGCTGAAGTTTGTTTGATAGCGGTCTGTTGTAGCTTATAAACACCCAAATCAGAAGGAATAGAATCAAAACCAGTGCAATGCACAATCCGTGCACCAGAGCTTTTTGCATCGGCTTCATACTTTTCCAGCATTTGCTTTATCCACTGCGGTTCGCCCGTTAAATCACAATAATCGGTACCAGATTGCGCACACACTTTAACAAGTGTTTCACCATAAAGTGCATAAGGCCCAACGGTACTTACCACCGTTTTAGTTTTTTCACAGAGCACTTTTAGCGTTTTTTCATCAGAGGCATCGGCAACAAAATGAGGTATTGCATTTAAATTAAAACGTTGTTTCAGTTCTTGCAGTTTACTCTCACATCTACCCGCAATTGCCCACGTATATTCTTCGCTTGTGTAGCCAGCCAAATACTCAGCCATGATTTGGCCGACGAAAGAAGTTGCACCATATAAAATGAAATCAAATTGTTGGTCACTGCTGCTCATATTATTTTATAGCCCTTTGGTTGTAAATTTGTGTTTTTGCTCAGTCTGTGTTGCATTTGCAGATCGTTTTTTTAACATAGGCACTGTTTTATACTCACAATAGCCACTTACAATAATAGCTGACTTCGCTGCATCTTTTTTCTCTTATCTATTTTGATAGATAATTATGATATTAAGTAAAAAGCACATGAGCGGAAGGGTGCATACGTTGGTTAGTTAGTAATTAAAGTTTATTTAACATTAGATGTAAACAAAATATAAAAATCTCTCATATCGGGTATAGTTTAAAATATTCGATGATATCTATGAAGTCACAAATAGGAAAACATATGCCTGCGACAAACCTAAAGAACTACAGCACAATTGCAATAAATATTGCCGATGAAATTGCACACATACAGCTATGCCGTCCCCAGGAATTGAATAGTATGATTGCGGCTTTTTGGACTGAACTTCCAGAAGCCGTTAGATATATTGATGAACATGCATTAGCGCGCGTTATCGTGATTTCGGCTGAAGGCAAACATTTTAGTGCTGGTATGGATTTATCTGTTTTTCAAAATATGGGGGCTAGTTTTAATGGAGAACCGGCTAGGAGAGCAGAAGCATTTAGACGACATGTATTAAAGTTACAAGACGCATTTAATGCCTTAGAAGAAGTTAGAATGCCGGTTTTAGTCGCTGTGCAAGGCGGTGTTATTGGTGGCGCGGTTGATATGATAAGTGCTTGCGACAGTCGTTATTGCACTCAAGATGCATTTTTCTGTATCAAAGAAACTGAAATTGGAATGACAGCCGATGTTGGCACACTGCAACGACTGCCCCATCTGATAGCGCAAGGTTTAGTCAGGGAACTGGCTTACACCGGCAGAAATATGATGAGCCAAGAAGCGCAATCTAGTGGTTTAGTAAATCATGTATATAGTGACCAAGAGACAATGTTGACTGAAGTCATGAAAATTGCAAAAATCATTGCAAGTCATTCACCAATGGCCGTTGCTGGATGCAAGGAAATGATAAACTATACAAGAGACCATGATGTTACAGATAGCCTAAACTACATGGCTACTTGGCAAAGCGGTATGTTACAAATGCCTGATGTAATGGAGGGCATGAGTGCAGGACAACAAAAGCGTCAACCCATATTCGAAAATCTATTACCTAAAACTGTTGATTAGCCTCGGCTAATCAACTTTTAAATCAATACAAATTAACAATGTGAGACATGCTATTTCGCTTGATTTAGCACTATCGCGAATACGCTTCTAAGTTCGTCTGCGGATTGAAAACCATAAAATACCGAGTACTGATTGTCTTTAATAATCACAAAACCTGGAGAGCCTTTTAAAACTAGTGGCTCACCTTCTTCGTCCATTAAATCATCAAGTGTGTTCGGGAAAATACCGAGTGTGCTCATATTGGCTGGTACAAAGTCATTATTTAACGTATCAATAATATCCTGCTCAACGAACACTTCCTTTTTCATTTTTTTACAGGCTGGACAGAAGGTCATTTCTGCAAAAACGAAGACTGGTTTTTGTGAATCTAACGCTCTAGCATCTTCATAGTCTAACCAATGAACTGACTGCTGAGATGCGTTTATTTCATACGCAGAGTCTGAGGCGTTCTGCGCATTAACTGCAGCAGACAAACTTAATAGACACAGAATTATAACAATAAGCGCATTGGTTTTTAACGCTAAGCTTTTAAAAATCCAGTTTTCTGATAAGCAGGCCATGAGTCGGTCCATTATTGAGTAAGTTAAACTGTGTAATTATACACATCACACATAACAAGACCGACTCAGTACTTAATTATATTCAGGCTTTTGTGGATTTATTTAAAATTTAGCTCTTACACCTAGAATAAATGCGCGGCCTTGCACAGGCGTTAGATCTTTTAAGAAGGAAGTGTGCACCCGTGCTTCTTCATCTGCCAAGTTACGCCCCTTCAAATAAAAGGTGACATCAGTATTATTGAATGAGGTGATATAGTTAACATCAAGGTCTACTAGTGTGTAGCCTCTAGTTTCACTTTCAAATTCAGCGACTCTGTCTTGCGTAAAGTACTTATGTAAGGATAACTCTGCCTGCCAATCGCCAACAACATAGTTCGCACTTACACCAACTCTTGACGGTGGTGTTCTTGGTAGATATTGGCTCCCACCCAAATTATCATCAAGCTTACTGCGCACTAAATCACCTTGAGCTTGCAGTTGCAATGAGGCTGTGGCTTGCCAGTTAATTTGTGCTTCAAAACCATATAAATCGACATCAACAGCAGTAAAAAGGAATACAGGTAATTCATCTGCATGGCCTTCGTGATCATCTGCCATAATTATATCTTCAGCTGAGGCGACTAGCTCCTCGTGCTCTTCTTCAAGCACAAAACCGGAATCTGCAGAGAAATAATAATCATCAACTTGATTATAAAATGCATTAAGTACAAACCCAAATTCACCACTAAATTTTCTGAGCGATATATCGACATTGTTAGATTTTTCAATGGCTAGATCTTGCATGTTAAAGACAACATCTCCGTCGTCGGTAATATCATAAAAGGCACCAACTTCATAAGTACTGGTCCCGATGTGCGGACCAAAACTGTATATTTCAGCGCTAGATGGTGCGCGCTGAGCATGCACATATGATAAGCCCAAATTATAACCTTGTGTGAAGTCCCAAACGGCCCCAATTGAAGCACTCAGCGGCGTGAACGAAGCGCTACTGGACTGACTCGCGGCCAATAAACTACTATGTTCATTTTCGTCATGATGATCCATGTCAGCATGTTCATCCTCAGCGTGCATTTCTAAAAATTTTGTTTCCCCGATTTGAATGATAGGCACATCAATTTCTACTTGCTCTACTCTTACACCCAATTGGAACAAAACATCGCCAAAGTGTTGTTCTTCTATTATACCTACGCCAAAACTATTCGTTTTTGAAGGCGGTGAAAATGCCTCTTCACCAACGGCTTCGAAGTCACTTGCCTTATAGTGAAAACTAAGACCACCTCGCCAACCAGAAACAGGTTGATGTATTACTTCAACGCGCGCTTCATGTGATTTATTCTCAAAAACAGTACCTATTTCTCCATTTTCAATTTCCGCATGCTTATAATCAGTAAAAGCAAAGCCCGTATTAATTGCGCTGATAAAGTCTGCGTTTATTTGATGCTTACTTGAAATTTGGTAACGGTTTTGTTGTAAGTCACCTTGGACTACTTCTTCAAGGTCTTCTTCGGCTTCACTGCCAAGCTCATCGCTATGTTCTTCTTCATGTGCATGCCCAGGTATACTATAAAGACTCGACATATGCTCCATTGAAAATCCAATATGCCCGTTATCTAATAAATAACTCGCCCCAAATGTAATCCCCTTAGTCCTGCTAGATGAATTTTCTACAATGCCTTCGCCTTCATGTTCTTCGTGCTCGCCTTCATGTTCTGCGCTATCGCCTTCATCATGATCATCGTCATCGTCATCACCTTCAGCATGACCTGGGATCCGATAATCGTCGGCATCACGATAGTAACCTTGCAAATTAAAGGCAAAATCACCTTCTCCGCCTTTAATGAAACCTGAAAAAGTTTCTTCACTATTATTTGTATTACGATCTGTCGATACCTCACCTTCCCATTCGTTGTTTTCCGGAATACGCTGGTCAACAACGTTAACAACACCACCAATCGCACCACTTCCATAAAACAGGGTCGCAGGTCCTCGAAGCACTTCAATCTGAGTAGCAGTTGACGCATCTGCAGCAACAATATGATCCGGACCTATCCGAGAAGCATCTCCGGAATCTAAACCATTTTGTGTGACCAATACCCGCGGACCATCCAGCCCCCTAATAATTGGCGAGCTCGCAACTGAACCATAAAACGTAGAATGCACTCCGACTTCGTTTTTCAGTGTTTCACCCAGCGTTGATGCTTGTTTTTTACGTAACTCGTCACCGGTAATAACACTAACAGGTGCTGCTGACTCAATTGTCGAAGCATGGAACGCACTCGCCGTTACATCAAAAATTTCAATACTCGAACTGGCGACTACAATTTCAACATTAAACAAGCCCGACTCTGGAACAATTAATTCTGTTTTTGAATGTATGTGCCTTGAGCTTGCCACATGAATTTCAATATTTCCCGGTTTCACATTCTCGAAAACGAAACCTCCATCGGCTTGAATTAGTGCCGTTTTATTTGTTCCCATAATTTGCACATTGCCCTTAACAAGAGGCAATCCAGCGTTGTCTAAAACGACACCAGCAAGACTTTGAGCTTGAACTGAAATCGCAAAAGTAGATAAAACAGATAGTGACAAAAAAGTGAGGGGTTTAGATCGGCAGTTCACAATAAACATTCCATAATTGATGATGATTTTAATATTTAATAGAATGTTATACTATAACAATTTGAGTGTAAAGTAATTACATGTGAATCATTAAATGTATTTTTTAACAAGGATTTGAAAGGTTTTTCAATATTAAATAGAATGTTATGGATGCTTTAGCCAGAATAAAACAGATATCAAAATTATTTAGGATAGTGCTAAAATACTCACCCTAAAATAGCGTCAATTGTCTTTTTATGAGCCAGTTCGCTATTTAGGGAGCGGAGGTCTGAAATCAGTGGAAACTACCGTATTGCGGCCCATTGATTTAGCTTCGTACAAACAGCGATCTGCAGTTTCTAACAACGCTCCACTATCAAATTTACTGCCGTCGCTCGGACTTGTCGTCACACCAATGCTAATCGTCAATGATTTGTGAACAACAGATTTGACATGAGGGATAGCTAATCCTTCTATTTTTTCACGCACTTTCTCAGCAAGGAGAGCCCCTTCTCTTTCGCAAGAGTCAGTCAGTAATATAACGAACTCTTCGCCACCGTAACGAGCAACAAAATCTAAAGGACGGGAGGCCCCTTGCTTTAGAGCTTGCGCAACTTGTTTAAGAACTACATCACCTTGCCCATGGCCATAGTGGTCGTTGTATTGTTTAAAGAAATCAATATCTATTAGCATAAGGGATATGACGCGTTTATTGCGAAGCGCATACCTGCAGGCAGCAAAATAACGTTTATCAAATAAGCGTCTGTTTGAAATACCAGTTAAACCGTCAAGCCACGCTAACTTTTCTAACGCTGCTGTCTTTTGTACTAGCTCAATTTGGTTTCGAACACGCACCTTAATGAGCGGCACTAGCAGGGGTTTGCGGAAATAATCAACAGCACCTATCTGTAATCCTTTGAGTTCGTCTTCTGGTCTACTTTGTGCTGTCACAAAAATAATAGGAATGTGCTTCGTTAGCTCATTGCTTTTTAATGCTCTGCATACATCATAGCCACTGATATCGGGCAATATGACGTCGAGTAAAATAAGACACGGGAGCGATTCACAAGCAACTTTAATTGCTTGCTCACCAGTCATTGCCGCAAGAATATGATAGTCGTCACTTAACGCATTATTTAAAATTTGAAGATTAATACGTTGATCATCCACAACAAGAATAGTTGGATATTTTTCTATCATTTAAACCTTTTTTCACAACATTTATTAGTTAGTCAGCTATTGGCTTATGTGGTATCGCCAGTTAAATATTAACTAGCCTTACGCGGTATAGTATCCGGTTATTAACTTGATATTACAATTTTTTCGTAAAACAACGAATGCACAGAACATAGTCATTCATTTTCTTTGCCCTAATAGGCATTAACCTCTCCGATTCAGTATCACAGATTAAGCCTTGACCATCGTGAGTAATTCATAATGATGCACCACCGGAGAGCGCTTGCGATTTAGCTAATGCGCCATTAATCGATAGTTTACTATTGTAGTTGGGATTGAATTAATCATCTAAGTATTTAAGGTATAATCGACTAAATCCTAATTATTTGCTTGTGCACTGGATAACACAAAGAATATTAATATAAAAAGAAATTACTTTGGATATTTCATGAAGCCATTATCTTCATCACTGTTATTTTTTTAAGTCTTCATTTACGCAACTTTTGTACCAATCGTAACTGTTGCATCATTTGTTCATATAACTATTCAGCGAACTGCTAACAAGTTTTAGTAACGTTGATGATGGGCGCATTGCCTGCGGTTATTCTAAAATCAGAATTATTAACGCTACTGTCCATGGATATTGCACATGAAAATATCGTTAATTTAAGTAATTGTGCGCCGACATCTTGTCAAGATTTAAGATGCCAAAGGTGTGTGCAAAGCATACGAAAACCCTATAAATAATATTACATAATAAAGTTGATTATTTGCAATTTTAAAAATTGTCTACTATTGCATGAAGCTGCATATGGCGACAGGTTTTCAGGAACAGAAGTTAGCATTGAATTACGAGATACCATGAGTCCAGCTTGACCATTCAAATTAATAAATATGATTTAATGCTGCAACAGATAGTCAGTTTTAATGTGGGAAAACATTAACTTCAAGTTTGCAAAAAATAAGCTCACTATAATTACAATGGTCTTTTTTCAGGTAATTTGAACAGATAGCTGACAGTGGCGTCCGGTATAAGTATAATGCTCACCCGTTTTATTTTTCACCTTGGATTTTTAATTATGTATGCAGCACAAGAGTTTACCGTTGGGCAGCGTTGGTTAAGCAATACAGAAGCTGATTTGGGCTTGGGTGTTGTCGTAGCAACCGACCACCGAACGATAGATATGCTCTTTCCTGCTGTAAAAGAGGACCGCACTTATGCGATTGCTCAGGCACCTATTACCCGTTTGATCTTAAGCGAAGGTGAATTAGCTCTCCACAGTGACGGTTGGGACTTAAAAATCACAAGTGTCGTTTTACAAGACGGACTTTATATTTATTCGGGAGTACGCACTGATAATGCTGAAAAGGCGTCGATCATTGAAGTCTCGCTGGACCACAACGTCAAACTAAACCAACCTGAAAAACGCTTGTTTAGTGGCCAGCTTGACTCCCCTAAATGGTTTGATATTCGTCACGAATGCCTGCAAAAACAATATGAACATGCAACGTCTGGCGCCGTTGGTTTAGTTGGTGCTCGTGTAGAGCTTATACCCCACCAATTACATATCGCCAATGAAGTCGGCGGCCGTTTTGCGCCCCGCGTGCTGCTAGCCGACGAAGTAGGCTTAGGTAAAACGATTGAAGCAGGATTGATCTTGCATCAGCAATTGTTAACGGGCAAAGCCAAGCGTGTGCTTATTATTGTGCCCTCGAGCTTAGTGCATCAATGGCTAGTTGAAATGCTACGCCGCGTTAACCTTCCGTTCTCAGTATTTGATGAAGAGCGTATGGAAGCGATGGCAGAAAGTGGCGACAACCCCTTCGAACAAGAACAATTAGTGCTTTGTAGCATTGACTTTATTAAACAGGAAAAAGTGTTAGAGAAAGCCACTCGAGCCGCTTGGGATATTATGATTGTTGATGAAGCTCATCATTTACAATGGTCGCCAGAGCATGTTTCAGAAGAATACAGTGCAGTTGAACAACTGTGTCAAAATAGTAAAGGCGTTTTACTATTGACGGCAACGCCTGACCAACTTGGTCATGAGAGCCACTTTGCACGTTTACGCTTGCTAGATTCAGCACGATTTTATGATTATCAGCAGTTTCTTGAAGAAGAAACTCATTATGGAGAACTGGCAGAAGCGGTTGCACCTCTTATTGATAATGCACATATGGATCAAGCTCAAATTGATAAGTTAAATGCAGTAGTTAAGAACGAAGAAATAACGGACGCAATGTTAGCTAGTGGCGAAAAACGCAATACTCTACTAACTAAACTAATCGATCAACATGGTACTGGCCGCCTGTTATTCAGAAATAGTCGTGCCAGCATAAAAGGCTTCCCTGAACGGCTTGCCATGCCCGCGCCATTGAAGTTACCAAAAGAATATGCGGTATCGATGTCATTGGAAGAAGATGTTGTGCTCAGTTTGCACCCCGAGCGGGCGCCTCTGGTTAACGACAACTGGACAAAATATGACCCACGTGTCGCTTGGTTAGTTGATCTACTAGAAAAAAATAAAGGTGAAAAGGTGCTCGTCATATGTGCCTATGCATCAACAGCACTGCAATTGGCCGAATACTTACGTCAAAAAACAGCAATTCGGCATACTGTTTTTCATGAAGGTATGAGTATTATTGAACGTGACAAAGCAGCCCATTTCTTTGCTACCAAGGAACAAGGTGCGCAGGTATTGTTATGCAGCGAAATTGGCAGTGAAGGCCGAAATTTTCAGTTCTCACGCCACTTAGTTTTATTCGATTTACCAATGGTGCCTGACCTTTTAGAACAGCGTATTGGTCGTCTTGATCGTATCGGCCAAAAATTCGATATAAACCTCCATATTCCATACTTTGAAAATACTGCCCAAGAAGTATTATTCGATTGGTATCAGGATGGATTAGGCGCTTTCGAATCCACCTGCCCAGTTGGCAGCGATGTTTTCAAACAACTGCAATCTGATTTAATGTCAGCGCTTAAAAACCCAGAGGACACTGAGCTAAAACTCGATATTATCGGCCAAACTAAAGCACTCACAAAAGACCTCAAACAAAAGATTGAGCAAGGTAGAGACAAATTACTCGAATTAAATGCGTCTGGTTTTGGTCGTATTGATGATTTGCTAGACAAAATTATTGCCGCTGAAAACCCAGTTGGTTTGCTCAATTTCATGAGCCGATTGTTTGACGCGTTGGGCGTAACGCAAGAGGAAAAAGATGATCACAGTTATATTCTTCGCCCAACTGAGCAGTTAGTACATCAAATTCCAGGCTTAACAGAAGACGGGTTAGAAGTAACATATCAACGCAATAGTGCGACTAAATTTGAACAATTACAGTTCTTAAGTTGGGACAGTGAAATAGTCAGTCATTGTCTCGAATCAGTCATTACCGATGTTTTGGGTAAAAGCAGTATTGCGTTTACAAAAGATCCGACGCTACCGACCGGTGCATTTTGGATAGAGACAACGAGTGTTTTGTCCGCAAGCGCAGAAGCCAGTTTGCAATTATATCGATTCTTACCACCGACCCCGGTTCGTCTTTGTCTTGATGCTAAAAATCAACCTGTAGAAATCGAATTTGAACAATTATTTAAGGTCAAACGCAAAATTGCAATACAACTGCTGCAAGCCCTTGCAGATCAAATTACCGCCGGTGTTGAGGCAAGCCTGAAATTAGGTCATACCGACCTTGCTGAACAGCAATCAGTTGCACTAAATACAATGCAATCTGAACTGAGTGGTGAAATTGCACGTTTACGCTCGCTACAAAAAACCAACCCTTCCATTCGAGATGAAGAAATCAACTTTATCGAAGAACAAATGGCAAAACTTACCAACATTATAACGAATGCCGAACCCTATTTAGACAGCTTGCGCGTTGTTGTAAATAACCCATAAATGACCCTTCTGCATTATGCTCCGCCGACACATCCTTATCTAACGATATTATATCGGGATGAGGATATTTTGGTGTTAGATAAACCTGCCGAGCTACTAACCGTGCCCGGCAAATCGATAGAGCTCAGAGATTCACTGCAGGTTCGTGTACAACGCGTTTTTCCGACGGCCACTATCGTGCATCGCCTCGATATGGCTACATCCGGCATACTTATGATGGCGTTGAACAAACCAGCTCACGTGCATTTATCTCGACAGTTCGAAAACCGTGAAACATCCAAAACTTACTTTGCTAGAGTATTTGGCCATGTCAAGGGTGAGTCAGGCATCATTGATTTACCACTTATCTGCGACTGGCCAAATAGGCCAAAACAAATGGTCGAGCATGCGCGAGGTAAGCCTTCACTAACACATTGGCAGATTGTACAGCGTGACTGTAATTCAACACTAATGGAATTAACCCCAATTACTGGACGATCTCATCAACTGCGGGTTCATATGCTAGCAATAGGCCATCCAATTTTAGGCGATCGTTTGTACGCCCATGAAGAAGCCATGGCTAGAAATCCCCGTCTTTGCCTGCATGCGCAAATGCACTCATTCTCGCACCCAGAGAGTGGCGAAAAACTGCGATTCGAATCACCCCATTCATTTCAACAAGAGTTATAGACAAGTAAAATAAATATTCAGAATATGTAAGCAAAGATAGGCTGAATCAACATTTATTCATAATTTATGAGTAAATGTGCGACATTGCCCCTCCAAAAAATTACTGTTGCTTAGACGATAAAATACCTTTATTGTGTAAAAGTTCGCTAACATATGTTTAACATTGATTTAACGTTGACTTGGGTGTTAAGTGAACAAATAAATGGCGATATAGGGTTAATGAAACTATAAAGTTACGCACGGGTAACTTCTAAAAACGTAATCTTATGCTCAAATAAAAATAACAATTTCCCCGTAATATGATGAGAACACACATGACTCAATATTTACCTGCGTATTTTAAAACCAAACCCTTAGCGTTACTTGTAGCAATATCATTAGGCTTTATGTCTAACAGCGCGTTGGCTCAAGAAGAAGCCGAAGCTGAAGAAGAATTTGAAACAATCGTCATCACCGCGTCAAAACGTTCAACAGGTTTACAGGAGACCCCAATAGCAGTAACAGTTACTAGTGCAAAAGACATTCTGCAAACGAAAATATTGGATATAGGGGACTTACAAAGTCTAGTACCAACTTTACGCGTAACTCCATTGCAACGCTCAACCAATACTAACTTTTCTATTCGTGGTTTCGGTAACGGTACTAACAATACAGGTATAGAACCTTCAGTCGGAGTTTTCATAGACGGTGTCTACCGTTCTAGAGCCGCTGCGCAAATTGGTGATTTACCACGCCTACAACAAATAGAAATTTTAAGCGGTCCGCAAAGTACATTATTCGGTAAAAATGCATCCGCAGGTGTAATTAACGTTCGAACTGAAGCACCATCATATAATCTTGAAGGTAAAGTTGAAGCTACATTGGGTAACTATAACCAACGTATCTTAAAAGGTTTTGTGACTAACGCAATTACCGATGAGCTAGCATTTAGTCTGTCAGGTGGTATGAACACACGCGATGGCTACACGGAAAGTGTCGTAGGCTTAGGTGATATCAATGACAGAGACCGCTGGAATCTAAGAGGTCAATTCTTATTTGAGCCAACTGACGATGTTACGTTCCGGTTTATTGCCGACTACAGTGAAATAGAAGAATCTTGCTGTACAGTAGCCGACGTTATTAATGGCCCAACAACTCCAGCAGTTAGAGCTCTTGGTGGTGTGGTATTAGATGAATCAGACCCATTTGCATATAAATCCGCACTAAATATCGACCCAACTAATAAAATTGAAGATGGCGGCATTTCATTACAAGTCGACGTGGATTACGAAACGTTTGCATTCACCTCGATCACCGCTATGCGCAATAATAAATCAAATTACCTCAGTGATGTTGACTACACTTCTTTGGATATATTAACTGAAGAAGGTCATACCGATATAGATACCTTCACCCAAGAATTTCGTTTGACGTCAACTGGCGACAACACGTTTGATTGGATGATAGGCGGTTTCTACTTTAATGAAACTGTAGATACTGGTGATAATTTATATTATGGAGCTGGAACTCGTAACTTCTTTGACGTGCTCGGTTTTGCTCCGTTATTTCCAGGCGTCGAGCAGATTTACGGCTTAGCACCAAATACCTTTTTTGCTGCCGACCAATATATTAATAGTGAATTTTTGCAAGACAACGAATCTTATTCTTTATTCGTTAGCCTTGATTACGACCTAACTGACGCACTAACTGCAACCTTAGGTATAAGCTATACGGACGACGAAAAAGAAGTGAGTATCGAATCAGACAATGCTGAAATATTATCATCTATTGATTTTACAGCTACGCCTACTGTATTTGGTGTGCCATTGACAGCTACACCTTTTGCTCCGTTCATACCCACTTTACAAAGCGTGCAATTTTTACCACCACAACTTGTTTTTCCGAATTCGCTAGAGAGTGGTAAGAGCTCGGACAGTAAAACGACATGGAGCTTACGTTTAGCCTATGAAGTTAACAAGAACGTGAATGTCTTTGCAACTGCAGCAACAGGTTTTAAAGGCACTTCGTGGAACTTATCGCGCGACACCCGTCCATTCCCGGAAGATCAAGCCGGGCTTGCAGCTGCAGGCTTATTGCAAGCAAACCAAAGCTACGGCACGCGCTTTGCCGGTCCTGAAGAATCACAAGTTTACGAACTGGGTGTTAAAACTAGATTTAAAAATGCCGCCATTAATTTAACTGCGTTCGATCAGACGATTAAAGGATTCCAGTCAAGCACGTTTGTTGGAACAGGCTTCGTATTAGCCAATGCGGGTCAGCAATCGACTAAAGGGGTGGAATTTGATTCTACTTTCAATGTCAGTGATAGTATTGACATTACCTTAGCCGGCATGCTGCTCGACCCAATCTATGATTCGTTTATAGGTGCATCAGGCTTAAATGGTCCAATAGACTTATCTGGAGAAAAACCACTAGGTATATCTGAGCGCACCTTTAATGCTGGCATTACGTATAACTTTGAATTTGATAATGGCATGTTCGGTTACATTCGCACAGACTATCAATACGAAAGCGAAGTAGGATTGGTAGCAAACGTACCACCTGAAATAACACGCGCTGTGAGCACAATCAATGCGAGTGCAGGTTTAACGATGGAAAATGGCGTGAGCTTCCAAGTTTATGTGCGTAATTTGAATAATGATGAGTATTACTTATCGTCATTCCCACCACCAATTCAAAACGGCAGTTTCAACGCTTATCCAAATCAACCTAGATTGTTTGGTGCGTCAGTCTCTTATGAGTTTTAAAATAAGTAGAGCGTAAACCTCTAAACACTAAAAGCAGCTTTTGAGCTGCTTTTTTTTATTCTTAAAGAAATCAGCTATGCTTCTTAAGCATCCGGTAACCGAAGCCGATAACTTAAATATGCAATGCCGACGTGTACGAATTTATGAATATGCAAAAAAAACGAAAACATACACTCTCTTTATCCCTAACTGGCTTTTTATTGCTAACTAGCAATGCGCTGTTTGACGTTGCTGCACAATCAGCTTCCTTTAGTGAAATAGCCAGCGCGGACATGGTAAATCAATTACACCGCGACGAATTTACACTCATTAATGTAGGTGATAATAGCCTTCCTATTTTAATTTCATTGTCTGAACAGCCCATTACTAAAGGCATTATGCTAATTATTGGCGACGCGGAAATGCCTTTAGGTCGACAAGATTCTCTCACTCATATTGCTAACTACTTACCAGCCCTTGGGTGGACCACAGTAGTAATGCCGTCTTTAGGTTTACGCTTTGGTTCAAATATTGAACTTCCTATTGAAAGTGATGATGACCCAGTAGCTATCGATAAAGATTTGCAACCTGAAGCTTCTGATAGCAATGTGGATACGAATGCCAACAATACGCCCACCGATGGCGAGGCGGTGGCGGTTACTCCTTTAGAACGAGAATCAAAAAATTCAAGCCGCGAGAAAGTAACGGAGACAATCCATAGTAACTCAATTGTATCTGCCATAAGTGAAGCGGAGCTAATTACTTATTCGCAAGAGTTAGAAGCCTATGTTGCCGCTACACTAACCCACATGCAAACTGTTATGGGGCATCGTATTGTGGTCTCTCAAGGCATTACAGCTGCAACGATTGCCAAGCTGATTGCTGACGGTACTCCCTTGCTGCAGGAAATAGACACACTGGTCATTAATAACCCATATTGGCCTATTCGTAAGTTAAACAATAAAATACCAATGCTCATTGCGCATATTCCTATCCCCGTTCTTGACCTCACCAGCCACTGGGATAATAGTTGGAGTAAGCAAACTGAGCGAACGCGAAGAATAAAAGCAACAACGGAACTGAAGAAAGTCTACCGACAAACCGAAATTATTGGACAACCTTTGGACCAAGCTCAAATGAAATATATTAGCCGTCAAATAAAGGGGTGGACTACTTATTTAGGTTGGTAATAATTTTTTCGATTTTTTAATTGTTTTTATATATTAATATTATTCAGTGGCTTAGCATTTCTGTTGCGTTGTTTTTGCACCGATTTATTTTCGCTACCTATACTTTATTTATATTTAAATATATTAACGGTGGCAGATTACTATGTTGGTACAACATTTTATCGACTGCAAAGCACAGCAGCTTGCTTTTTATATGCGTGCTTACTGGCGGGACGAACTCCCCTATTCTGAGCTCGAATGCTTTTTATGGGACACGTTTGAGGAATGGTCACAAATAAAAAATCAGCAAATACAAGCTTATAGTCATAAAGAGAGAATATTTTGGCACGTCCTGCATCAAACTCATTATTGGAAGGAGTCATTGATACGTCACGATGAGTGTATTAAAACTCAATTATCTATGTGTATTTTATTTTTAGAAGGGCAAGGTTTGTGCCCATTAGATGTTGTCGGTATAAGGCCATAAACCAACTAAGATAAACTTTTTCAGATTTCTCATGAGCTTATAAACCTATCGCTTTCGTCTTCCTTAGCTTCGCACAATGCTCTTTATCGGCAGACTCACAAAAATCACACCTCTCTGTATTCAACAGTAACCTGCGCTATCCCTCTACTAATCGTTGTGTTACGAAATCACCCGCGTTATGGCAGTGAGTATCATTTACCTTTTTGAAATGATTAATATCGAGCTTAATGGCCCTGTTAAAAAAAACTAACATCGGCTTTGACGAAAAATGTAAAGACAGGTGTCATTGTCACCGCCAATTAATTATTGGAGGTTTTTATACAGTAATACGCATTTATCGACAGTACCAATACTCATATCTATTAAAAAATATTACACAGAAAAAGGGTAAGCAATGGCATCGTAATGCTCATAACCTTCTACGATGAAGTCGTTTGTCGTTACCCATGTTTCAATATCTGTCAGTGACTTAATTTTAGGATTAACCGTCAACTTAGGATTAGCTAGTGGCGTTCTAGTCAACTGCACATCTCGCATCAATTCGAATTGATTCTCATAAATATGGGCATTAATGATTTTATGATACGCTTTTTTGGGATTATTACCGGTAATTTGAGCCACTAAAGCTAGCATCACATATACCTGAATTTGATTGAAGTTTAAGCCCAGCGGAACGTCACAAGAGCGTTGATAGCTGGTGAGATACAAATCCTTACCTAATAATGAAAAGGTATGCGTATGCATGCATGGACGTAAACAGCCAAGCTCAAATTCACCTGGATTATAGAATGTTACAATTTCACCACGATCATCGATACCTTTAGAAAGGTTATCAATAACTTTGCCAAGTTGGTCCAATACAGAACCATCTGGCTTCTGCCAAGTCCGGCCCTGAACACCATACACTCGACCCATATCATCCTCACCTTTACGATGCGGGTTTGCCAACCAAGCTTTGTTTTCGTTCGCGTTTGCATTCCAAGTATTGCAACCTATAGAACGGAACTCTGCAGCATTTTGATAGCCGCGTAAATAACCAAGTAACTCAGCAATAGCTGCCTTATAAAAGCTTTTACGCGTCGTGACTAAGGGAAAAGACTTATTTTCAACATCATATTCAAGCTCAGCATTAATGACTGTTAAACACTTTTGCCCTGTGCGCTCGTTGGTTAACAAAGTTCCTTCACTAACAATGCGCTGACATAATTGCTCGTACTGACTCATAATGACCATTCCCTATCTTTGATTAAATACCAGATATTGCTTTTTGTAACATCGAACTACGCTTTCTTGCCGCTTTTAAAGGCATAAGCAATCAACGCAATACCAACCAATATCATTGGAATACATAACATTTGGCCTTGTGATAATCCAAGTGCATTCAAATCAAGATGTGCGTCTGGCTCCCGGAAATACTCAACAAAAAACCTAAATGTACCGTAACCTAACAAGAACAAGCCACCCACCGAACCAACGGGACGGGGTTTCGCAGAATATAACCATAAGATTACAAATAATAGCACCCCTTCAAGCGCGAATTCATAGAGTTGTGATGGATGACGCGCGCAGGCTCCGACGACTGACTCAATACAATTTTGTGCACTATACCCCGGAAAAATTACTGCCCAAGGTACAGTCGTTTCGCGACCCCAAAGCTCAGCGTTTATAAAGTTCGCTAAACGGCCAAATAAGAGTCCAGATGGTGCCGAGACTGCAATCACATCTGCTACCTTCAGAATTGAAATTTCGTATTTTCGACAAAATAAAGTGCCAGCAACTATCACACCTAAAAAACCGCCATGAAAAGACATGCCGCCATCGAAAATTCTCAAAGCAGAAATGGGATCAGAGATATATTCAAATGGTTTATAAAAAAACACATAACCCAACCGGCCACCAAAAATTATTCCAATAATCATCCAAGTCATTAATGAATCGAGGTTTTTTTCTGTTAGGGCTGAGTTTTTATTAGGCCAAATATTTG
>JAWUVZ010000087.1:0-47155 GCA_034112105.1 Glaciecola sp.
AAGAGCTGCATAAATGCAGCAACCAATGGGTCTGCATCTAACGGGTTACGATCCGCAATCGAACATGGAATACGCTGTTTATCAACATTATTAAGCTCGGTAATACTTTTACCAAATACCGCTTCAATATAAGGTGAATAATGTTCAATTGCAGGACACATGACCAGCACGTCACGCGGGCTAAGTTCATCATCTATACTAAACTGCTGTAGCAAGTAGTCATGCAACACCTGCACTTCACGCAATGCACTGTGACATGACCGCACCACTAATGAATCATCTTGCAGCGCCTTTGCTGCATCCACCAATTGAGAGGCATCACCAGCCTCCCCTTGTAAAATATCACGCTGAATTTGATGTAATAATGTATACGATGAATTTTCCTGTGGATAATCCGTATCAAATGCACTTATTTCATAGTGCGAAGATTGTGATAATAAATTGAATAAATCTTTGCCTTGTTGACCCAAGTTTCTTAGTAATGGGTTAATCGATTGTTGTTCAACCCACGCATCGATTCTTCCTTGTTGCAATTGTTTAGCTAGGGTTCTGTCTGATACTGCATCCCCCCAATAATCAACACATGGATTCAAATGAAAAAAGTGAATTTGAGTGTATTCAGCGATTTGATTAAAAAAGGCGAGAGTTTGGGGTGCCATTGTGTTAATTGCGAAAAAATACACTTCGCTTGGCAGTAGATGGCTTTTCTTATCTAGCTGTTCTAAGGCTAATAATTGTAATCTAACTGGATGATTGGGCTCTTCCTTAGCTAGCTCTCGCCAAATCCAGCGTTGCCATGCTTCGTGTTTAAGAGCAACCTTATTTGGCTCCTGCCTCCCATCGCAATCGCCAATACTAGTGGAGTTAGCGGTTAACAACGATTCGCCCTTCTCCCAAGCAAGCAACCAATCTGGCCTAAACATTAGATATTGCTCAAGTGTGTCGGCAATCAATCTACTAATATTAACTCTCTTATACTCAGCGGTTGCGCTGCTTTCTTCTTGCCAATAATCGATGAGTGCAACTTCAAAATTTTGCTGCTCAAAAGCATCTGAACTTAATAACCGTTCAATGCGCCACAGCATTACCTCGCGCTTGTATGTCGATTGCATTGGCACCTTGTCATGCCCGAGAATATCGCGACAAAGTTGCCACACAAAACGAGTTGGCATTGGGTAGTCAATATTCATTGCTATCCCTGCATGCTCAGCCAACTGCAAGTTCAGCCAATGTTGCATACCAGTACTTTCGACCAATACTGTTTTGGCTTGCAAAATAGATTGCTGGCTGCTGCTCATAACGGCTTGCAGTAAATAGCTTAAATGCTCTAATTTGTTTGAAGGATAGAGTGTTAGCAAGGCTAATTTTTCTTATTACTGTTCAACGAGAGATGAGTATACTATGACATGAATAGGCGATCCTTAACACTAGGATGTGATAAATATCGTTATCAAAAAATGCATAAAAAACTCGGTAGATAAGGAATTATTATCTACCGAGCAAAAGGTGTTCCATACCAACGCACCACACAAATAATGCAAAGGATGTTAAACGAACACACACAACATGAATCACAATGCAAAATTACGGCCAGTTTTTTTAATCAATAAAATCAATACGATAAGATAAAAAAACTGTAAAACCACCGGCATAATGGTGCCTTGTAGTGCAAAACATTCTTTAATGCACAATAGTAGTGCTGAGTTACTTAGTGTTAAAAGACGGTGTTCAAATGCAGTATTAAAATAACCCGTAAACAGCTACACTATTGCCCTATAAATCTGCTGCCCCGTTATTGGGTTGTCAACTTAACTAAAATTCAAAGGAAGATTGATGTTAACAAGTACTCAACTTAACACCATGCTTAATCTGCAGGATGGCATGAACAAAAAAGTCAATCCACAATGGTTAACTGCCGGTTATAGCTATTTAAGAGCGGCTATGATCGAATCAGTAGAAGCAA
This sequence comes from Glaciecola sp., assembly GCA_034112105.1. GTDB lineage: Bacteria > Pseudomonadota > Gammaproteobacteria > Enterobacterales > Alteromonadaceae > Glaciecola. Next base: position 1,964 of record JAWUVZ010000087.1, read on the forward strand.
TTGAACATCATGGTTGGAAATGGTGGAAAGCACAAAAATTAGATCTTCCTCAAGTACAAATGGAGTTAGTGGATATATGGCATTTTGCCTTGTCTCACATAATTATTCAGCATGACGGCAATATTAATTCAGCCTCAAATGCCATTGCAAACGCACTTTTAGAGTCACATACAGAAGTGACATTTGATGGCAATAAAATTAACTTTAGTGACGCAACACTGGTTGAAAATTTAGAACTAATGGCAGGGTTATGCGTTGCCAAACGTTTTGATGTGCCACTGTTTCTAAAAATTGTAGAACAAGCGGAAATGGACGCAAACGCTTTGTTTTCTCAATATGTTGGTAAAAACATTTTGAATTTCTTCAGACAAGACCACGGTTACAAAGAAGGGACGTACATTAAAGAGTGGCACGGTAAAGAAGATAATGAACATTTGGTCGACGTGTTGGCGGCAACTGACAGTAACGTAAATGACTACGCAGATGCTATATATCAGCAACTTGAAAATAGATATCCGAGTTAAGGCCGCTCGTCTTTATAAACAAAAATGGCTACTTAAAGAGCAAGTAGCCATTTTCAGAATAAATATAGCGAGCGCAACAAACCCGGTCGCTATTTAGTATGTTAAACCGAGTCGCTGAATATACCCCGATATTTTATTGATAATCTTCAAACAACACATTCAGCAGTCACAATTCTAATCGTTCCAGACCACGTCGTCTTTATGATCACTCAATATTATAGACTTGAATTTTTCTTCTATTACGTGGCGCTTTACCTTTAAAGTTGGCGTTAATAGATAATTCTCTATGGACCATTCATCCTTAAATATGACAATTCGGTCCAATCGCTGGTGACTTTCAAGCGTGCTATTAACATTAATAAGAGTTTTACGCAGACTCTCAACAATGCCCTCTTTATTGTGCTGTCTTGCCTTTTCAGAGAGCACGAGCAACGCAATCGGCTGCGGTAAGTTTGTACCGGTAACACAAACTTGCTCCACAATCGGGTTTTCCATTAGCTTCGCTTCAATTGGCGCAGGCGCTACATACTTGCCTTTCTCTGTTTTAAAAATATCTTTTAATCGACCAGTAATTGTTACAAAACCCTCAGAGTCAATTGTGCCTTTATCACCAGTCCGCAAGAAACCGTCATTGGTAAATACACCCGCCGTCTTTTCTGGCTCTTTATAATAACCTACCATGTTGCATGGAGAGCTTACTTGTATCTCGCCATCCTCAGCAATTCTGACATTAACCCCATCGTATGCTTTTCCTATACAACCTATTTTATCGACTCTAAATGGAACACTACTTGTACCATATGCGCTATTTTCAGTCATACCCCAACCTTCTGAGATATCAATGCCAATCGTATGAAACCACTCAATAGTTGCAGGCGCTAGGGGAGCGGAACCAGATGCCCATAATCTAGCAGAACCTAAGCCCATTTCGTTCCGGATCTTTTTGGCTATTTTTTTGCCTACTAAAGGAATACTTAGCAGAAAACTCAACTTTTTTTGCGGTAATTTAGCTAATACGCCCAGCTGAAACTTCGTCCACAAACGCGGAACAGAAATAAATAAAGTAGGCTGACATGCATTTACATCTCTTTTAAATGTATCCAAAGACTGGACAAAATGTATTTGCATTCGAGAGTAATAGCTAGCAAGTTCAACCAACACTCGTTCAGTAATATGTGCTAGTGGCAAATAACTTAAAATTCGATCCGCTTCATTTACCGACATCGCGCTTAATGAATTACGCGCAGCCCAGCAAATGGTGTGGTAAGTATGAACGACGCCTTTAGGCTGCCCAGTGCTGCCTGACGTATAGATAATTGTCATAATTTCGTTCATATCAGGAAGCGGGTTATCACTTAACGGCTCGACAGCAGTAAACTCTTCCCAAGCAGTTCCAACGCCACCACGATAAGGAAATCCTACTTTCTCGATACTAGCAGGCACAGCTTCTTCTTGTGATTTGTAATTGTCTAATATACCGACAAAAATTAACTGGCAGTCGGCATGCTCCAACACATAACTGATCGTCTCTTTACCTGCAGTGGAAAAAATTGGCACAGAAATATGACCTGCCATCATAATCCCTAAGTCAACAATCATCCAGTGCGCACAATTTTTAGACAAAACAGCTATGCGACTGCCCTTTGGATAATCTTTTGCTAACAAAGCGGCAGCAACTTTACGTGCCTCTTTTGCTGTCTCATTCCAAGTAAACGTGAGTTCACCATCACTTGTTGGTTGAGTCATATACAGACTGTCGGGAGTCTCTTGCTCCCATTTATAGAGCATTGATAAAGGGGACGCCACACTTTCCTGAGGAATCAAATCGGCATTATCTATTGGCATAAACCATCCTGTCATTTACAAGTTATTCACATGTTTATAATAATGCGCGATTATTAGGAATATACAACCGATTTTTACATTCGCTATAATCAATTTTTTTCGAAGGGTGGTTTTATTTACAAACATTATTGCCGATGAAAATAAAAGTTGTTTTTACTAAAAACAAGCGACTACGACCAGTTAGAAGGGGTCAATTTTAGGGGATAACTTGTATGACCAGTATTTTTAGCAACCCATCATAGCAATGACTTTTACTGCCGGACTCAGAAAAGTGATAGGCTTGAAATAAATGACAATCTATTTTGCTCAAATGATTTGTGTACTCTCTTATTTAACGGACTTTAGCAACGTATCTATATCAAATGCTGACTTTTCTCGTCATTTTAACACACAGTAATCACTATCGTCTCTATACAAGTACTTAAAGACAACAAGCACAGCTGCGCTTAATTTTGTCCATTTTTCCGATCCCAGGGTTAAAGGTGTTTGTCGGATCGAGAAACTCATAGAAAGCTTTTAAATCAGATTCTGCTTCGTACAGGTGCCCAACATTATGTTCTGCTGGATACTTCGCCCCTCGGCTATTCAAAAGAGCTAGCATTTGCTTTTTTACTTTTTGCGCATCGACGCCCTTTTTCAGAATATAATCCTGATGAAAAACATAGCAAAAAAAGTGACCATAGTAGAGCCTCTTATCAATCTGTTTAACCAATGCTTCTGGTAACTTTTCAAGCCAATCAATTTCATTTCTTGGCAACGCAATATCCAAGGCTAAAATATCACCAACGTGTTTTGCATGCATTGTCTGGTATCGAATCGCAGCTCCGGCAGCAGCAAAACGATGCAAATAAGCGCGTTTTGCCTCATTCGCATCACACACAATGAAGCTGCCTGTTTTTGATTTACTGAAAAATTCTAACAAGAAATTTTCAGCTTCTGCAATTCCCTCATTACTCATCTTTAGAATAAGGTGATGCTCGTAATCTTTACGATACTTAAGTAAGCGCCGCGGAATATGCTGTGGAAACAAGCGACTCAAACCCTGCATGCACTTGTCAGTCAATGCCTTCGGTAACCACTTCACCTTGTTCAGCACGGCATCAATACGTCCTTTGATAGAAAATAAACGAGGTAATTGATCGCTTCCTAGGTGCAGTACGCTTAAAAATGTATCTTTGCCATATTTTTGTGAAATATCAAAAATATCTCGGTGCATATACTCACCCACTTCAGGCATATTAGTTAACCCTGACAGCATTTGTACTCTAAGTCGTGCTAATTCTTTGGTATCATTTGTTCCGATGTAGAAGGTTTGTTCGCGCTTTGCAACCGGATAAGTGTCTAGCCGAACCGCAAATATCGCTAGCTTTCCAGCGCAGCCACTTGACTCATAGAGACGCCGTTTGTCGGCATTAAATCGACTAGGTGAATCCGCATTAACGTCTCTAATGCGCTCTATATATTCTTTGTCAGATGCCATTTTATGGCTATGAGGAACCGCTTTATTTGCAAAATCCCCGCGCTGCAAATTGGTCAAGATAGATTCAGGACAATCGCCAAGTTCAATTCCTAAGTGATTAACCAGTATCAATTCACCATGCTCATTCACTTGCGCATATATTGAAAGTTCGGTAAAAGCGGGGCCACGTTTAACTAAAGCTCCGCCGGAATTATTTGCTACGCCCCCGACAATCGATGCACCTAAACAAGAGGAACCTATAACAGAATGAGGAGCGCGACCTATGGCAGCTAGCTGTTTTTCCAGTTGATGTAACGTGGCTCCGGGAAGACTGATAACCTGCTCTCCCTCATTAATTAGAAAGAGCTTATCGATTGCTAATGTGTTGATAACAATAACGGCCCTATCGTAGTCATCGCCGCACGGAGTTGAACCTTCAGTTAACCCAGTATTGGCCGCTTGCATAACAATAATAGTGTTGGCTTTTACGCAAATTTGTAGACTTTGCCACAATTGCAATAATGTGTCAGGAAATATAACCGCCAGCGCGCTGCCGCCACCAGACCGCCATCCTTTTCTGAAATGCGCGTTGCTTTTGGGATCGGCTTTAATATTTTTTTCAGATAATATGCTGGTCAGATCAGCCAAAACAATGTCATCACTCAAGCGCGTTTTTCGGCGATTATTGACGTTGGCTGAAAAGGCATATTTATCAGCGTGCATAGCAGCTTTACTCCATTTATCATTCATTTCGTGTTTTGAGCATACCTGCGTAGCTCAAAACTTAATACACCAACTTATTCTCATCGCAAATATTCAACAATATCAAGGTTTGATTGATTTGTTCACCTCAGTTATATCTATTCTGCCGACTTTAACTGCATTTTTAATTAATTTAATAGATGGTGCTAATTGAAATAGGTCCCCATTCAATCCAACAAGTTGCTGTGCAACGCCTTGCTTTTTAGCTATTAACGCATTTGCTCGAAGATGCGCAGGCTCACCATGCACAGGAATAGCAACTTTCGGAGAAACCCACTCATACATATCACTCAAGTCATGTTCATTCGGATGACCTGACGCATGTATTGTATATTTAGCTTGTGCTGATTGTATAACGATAAGGCCTTTTGTTTTGAGGTTTTCGACCATCTTATCAATCGCTTTTTCATTTCCGGGAATTGTAATTGAACTAAAAATCACCGTGTCACCTAATTCTACTTCGCAATCTGGGTGAGAATCCCCAGCCAGTCTACCCAAGGCTGCTCTCGGCTCTCCTTGACTGCCTGTTGCAACAATGAGTACTTCATGTTTTGGTAAATAACCAATATCTCGTCGATGAGAAATTTTCAGTTCATCCGGCCAATAGCCTGTCGTACGGGCAATACTGTACATATTTTCGAGTGAGCGTCCCAACAAGGTCATGTATCGCCCAGTCTCTGCTGCGACTCTGGCTAAACTAATTAGGCGAGCCACATTACTACCAAAACAAGTAACAATAGCGCGTCCCTTGCACTCTTTAACGGTCCGCAACAACCCTAATTCACAATCGCCTTCCGACAATGAATAGCCTGGACGTAACGCATTGGTGGAGTCACACACCATTGCTGTTGGTTTTAACTTAGCAAGTTGCTTAAAAGGTCTGGCGTCAAAAGGCTGATCAGTTATTGGATTAAAATCTATTTTCCAGTCGCCGGTATGAAAAATAGAACCAACCGAGGTTTGAATGAACAACGCCTGCGCATCCGGTAGCGAGTGCGTTATAGATAACCACGTTATCGTGAATGGCCCGATATCAATTGTGCTTCCGGGTTCAACAATAATAATTTTAACAAGCGCAGCAATTTCGGTCATATAAAGTTTTCGCCGCAGTACTTCGGCAGTAAACTTTGTTGTGTAAATCGGGCATTTGAATTTGTTCCATAATGCCGGCAATGCCCCTACATGATCCTCGTGCGCATGAGTGATAATAATGCCACACAAACTCTCTTGCCTATTTTCAATAAACACCGGATCAGGCGCAACCATATCAACGAGCTTAGCAGAAGGGTTTTGGTCATCTAATCTATCTAACGGTGATCTGAAAGTAACTCCACAATCAACCATGAGCCAATTATTATTATGACCGTATAAATTCATATTCATTCCTATCTCGCCAGTCCCTCCCAAGGGTAGGAAAAATAAGTCTTTGTTCGACGGCCGAATAGTTCGAAAGTAGTTAATGGTGACCTCGCGTACAGATTATGAAAATTTTCATTAAATTTATATTACAAAAGTTTAACTTAAAAACAGTGATTTACGGTAAACCGATCAAAAAAAATTAAAGTATTTATTTATGTAGCATAAAAGTTGAAAAAACGCCGTTACTAAAAATGAAAAAGGAACTATCATGAAAACTACACCACAAGTTAAATTACTGATACCTGTTATATGCTCAGCATTCTTATTGTCTGGATGTTGGTTAGATGATGATGACGACGAAGTCGTCGAACTTGCGCCACCACCTGTTGTAATCGTTGCAAATGCAAATGTGAGAGTTGTGCATGCATCACCTGACGCACCGACCGTCGATATTATTTTAGATGGCACACCGGTGAGCTCTAAATTAGATATCGATTATCAAGATGCCTCTGCTTGGGTTGAAGTTCCAGCCAACACTTACGATATTGCTGTAGAGGCTAATCTGCCAGGCGATGATGCAAACGTATTAGCATTATCAGCAACACTCGCTGGTGACCAAACGTATACTATTCTCGCCATTGGTTCTGTTGCACAGGGCACGCTTGAAGCATTGTTAGTTGAAAACACATTGACTGCGGTTTCTGACGGTAACGTCCGAGCTCAAGTCGTACACGCCGCATCCAATGCACCCGAAGTTGACGTATACGTAACTGCTCCGGATACCGTTTTGTCAACAGAACAGCCACTTGCAACACTTGCCTATAAAGCATTTACGGGTCAGGTTGAAGTCCCTGCTGGTGACTACCAAATTAGGATTACGCCAGCGGGTTCAACAACAGTCGTGTTTGATTCTGGTACGCTTTAACAAGCAGCTGGCTCAGATTTATTAATTTAAGCCCCACAAAATGTGGTAACAGGTTCATCTCCAGTATCACTAGTAATAGCGACGGGAGCTGGTTCAGCAACATTGCTGGACAAAGACACTCCTGCTGCAATTCGAGCTGTGCACGCTGTCGCTGACGCACCCGCGGTAGATATTATTGCAAATAACGCATTAACGCTTTTTGACGGAGCTGCGTTCAAAGGCGCCACAGGTTACATCGAAGTTGCTGCCGGTGATTATCTTATTGATGTCGCCGCTGACGCTGATAACACTGTTGTTGTAATAGATGATGCTCCTATTTCGTTAACAGCTGGAATGCGCTACACAGCAGTCGCTAATAATACACTCGAGAATATTGATTTAGACCTGATCATTGATACACCTCGAAAGATCGCTACAGCGGCTCAAGTTCGGATATTTCATGCTTCACAGGCAACTCCTAATGTTGATATATACGTAACGGCGGATGGAGAAATTGCAAATGTTTCGCCAGCATTTTCAGATGTTCCTTATGCAACAGGTGCATTAGCTGAGACTGGATATGTGCAATTACCTGCGGGCGATTACGTTGTCACAGTAACTCCAACGGGTACAAAGACCGAAGCTATTGAAACGGGTGTTTTATCTCTTGTCGCTGGTGAGATATATACGGCCTTTGCAGTTGATGGTGATATGGAAGGTGATGCACCACAACTGATCCTGCTAGATGGCTTTGTTACCCCAGTATCAGAGTAAACATTTTTTTACCCCTACAGTTAACGTATGTTGACTGCTGGCATCTAAAGCTGAGCGTGTTGCTCAGCTTTTTTTTGCTCAATAAGGGGCTGATTGTTTTGACACTTTATACATCCACTTTAAATAAACAGCATTCATTATAAAACCTTAAGCATCACTTAAGTATTCAGTTATAATATTTTGCAATATACCGTTTATAAATTTAGCGTATGAGACTACTATTAGTTGAAGATGACACGCGTCTTGCTGAAGAGTTAAGCAAATCGTTGAGACACAAAGGTTATGCTATTACTCATATGCCTACCGCTGAAAGTGCGATGGGTTCGTTGTCGAGTAATGAATTCTCCATGATGATCCTAGATTTAGGCTTACCTGATATGGACGGCATTGATCTATTAAAAAAAGCGAAGAAAAAATACCCTGATTTGTCTATTATTATACTCACAGCTAGAGACACGACTACTGACAAGATAGATGGTTTAGATGCTGGTGCTGATGATTATCTTGCGAAGCCCTTCGATATTGATGAACTGTTAGCCAGATTAAGAGCAATGGAGCGTCGTTTAGGTACCGCAACATCTTCATTAATCGATATCAATGAAGTAAGTTTAGATATCGCGTCGCACGAACTTGGTGTCGCTGGTGAAAAGGTTGAACTGCCGCGCAGAGAGTTTATGTTGCTCAAAGCTTTAATGGAGAACCACGGCAGAATCCAAAGCAAACAGCACCTCGAAAAAACACTATACGAATGGGGTGAAGAAGTAAGTAGCAATGCGATAGAAGTGCACATTCACAATTTACGAAAACGATTACCTGACAAATTTATAAAAACAATTAGAGGCGTAGGTTATAGTGTTCCTAAGCAAGCAAGGTAAGTATGTATAGCATCAGTAAACAGCTTACTCTACTACTTATTTGCTCTCTAACACTGGTTGTATTCAGTGCGGCAATTCAGGGTTATCGATCCAGTACAGATATTTCAAGCAGGACTTACGATGACGAATTAAAGGTTGTCGCACAAGGCCTTGTTCCCATTGCTATCAATTGGGACACCAATGGGGCTAACGAAGGGATAGAGCAGCCTGGACAAATCCTAAAGTCCAAAGAGGCTTTGCCCGAGTTAACAGCTCAAAGTTTTAAACAAAGTGTCGAATTTGCCTACCAAATTGTGGTCAATAGCAAAGCGGTAATCCGCACTGAGAACACTCCAACAGAGCCCATAGGCGAATTAAAACACGGATTTTCAGATGTTAGCTTTTTGGGTAAACGCTGGCGTCTGTTTACCATTGAATTTACTCACAATGAATGGATATTGGTAGCTCAACAACGCAAGCTACGCGGCTTGATTGTTGAAGAGATGATTTTAGCTGCAGTAAAGCCCATTATTTGGGTTATGCCTTTTTTAGGCTTGCTCATATTTTTCATTACCACTAGAAGCCTAGCGCCGCTAAAACAGTTATCGAGAGATTTACAAAAACGCCAGTCGACAAATTTATCTCAATTGAATATCAACAATCGAAGCACTGAACTTGAACCGGTTATTCAAACACTGAATTTACTGTTTGCCCGTTTAACTTCATCCTTTGAGCGCGAGCGGGAATTTGTGTCGCATGCAGCACATGAGTTGCGCACACCGCTGAGTGTGATGAAAATTAATTTGCACAACCTGCAGAACAATCCAAGTGACATAAACACCGACTTGCCGAAACTACAAGAAGATGTAGAAAGGATGATACAGGCAGTCAATCAACTACTGATGCTGAGTAAAACAAACCCTGAATTATTGCTGCAGGACAAAGAAAAAGTCGATTTATTAGAGATGTGTCAAAGTGTTATCGGTGACCTGTATCCGCACATTGAACAAAAGCAACAAACGATTGAATTGCTTGGTGAGCAGCAATTTGTATTTTCTAAGCCTTTTCTAATGCAAACGTTAATTTCAAATTTAATCACAAATGCTATCAAGTATTCACCTTTCCAAGGACAAATACGTGTTGATGTGAATAAGGTTGGCACAAGCGTTTTGCTTGCTATTGAAGACTCGGGCCCGGGCATTCCAGTCTCTATGCGGGAAAATGTATTAAAGCGTTTTTATCGTACTGATGACGCTGTAAATAAAGGAATTTTAGGTAGCGGTTTAGGCTTAACAATTGTGGCTCAGATATTAGCTACGCACGGTGCCACACTTACATTTTCAGATTCAGAGTTAGGCGGCTTATTAGTCCAAGTAAAGTTTACAATTGATGATGGCTTACCTCTGTGATTATGCATAATAAGCGCATTTATCACATATTAGTCGCATCAGTTTGTGCCTACTTCAGCATAACTGCAGCCTATGCAGCTAAGGTTATTACCATTGATCTGAGAGATAACATTTTTGAACCCAGCGTTATTACTATTTCTAAAAACACGAAAATAAAATTAATTATCGTTAATCATGATGATTCACCCGAAGAGTTCGATAGCTTCGATCTCAACCGTGAAAAAGTCATTTTTGCGAATTCAAGCGCAATTTTATTTATTGGCCCACTACCAAAAGGCACCTATCACTTCTTTGGCGAATATCATCCCGAGACCGCAATAGGCAAGGTCATCGTCACTAACTGCGAAACAATGCGAATCGAATCGTCTGAGGAAATAGCTACATGCTGATAAACAGTCTACTTCTCTTTATCGAGGAAACATTACCTATTTTTATTTTGTACGCTTATATTTGCGCTTGGCATTCCTTTTTCGACGCCAGCAAAAAGACAGCGCAGTTAGAGACTAAACGAGTCAAACCCTTGGCTATCTGGTTCTTTACACTTAAGCAAGACCATCACTCTTTTTACTTTTTCAGCATAATCTTGGGGCTTTTATGTAGCGCCATTCTAACCCATTTTCGCCCTTGGTTAGGAATGACACTTGAGGGTATTGGCTATGAGATATTTCTGATTGGCATATCCCTCAGCCTAACAACCAGCGTCATATTCGGGCAAACCACAAATAATGATCTTGTCCGTAAATTATTATTTAGTTTAAGCCTATTTTTGTTAGTACTCCCCCATGCCAGTGACTTTATTGTGTTTTTTACATCGATTGGACAAACGCAATTGCATGCGAGTGTTTATGTTGGTGTAAGCGTCGGTTTGGGCATTTGCATTAGCATTAGCTACCTTCTTTTCTTTGTATTTGTGAATATAGATAAGAGTCTGCCACTCAAACTGGCAATTGCCCTATTTTTAGCTGGGCAATTAAGTAACATCGTCACGGTGTTGCAGCAAATTGATGTGTTATCTTCCTCGCTCCCTCTTTGGAATACCAACAATTTAATTTCTGATAGAAACGAATATGGTCAGTTTTTCCATGTCCTTATCGGATATGACGCAACGCCTACGCTTGTCTATTTAGCTGTTTTTGGTGCCTCTACAATTATCATTTTTACGCTTTTAATGAGAACTAAACTTATTAAAGGTAAAAGTACCATTCATGGAGTTGTTCAATGAAACATATAACCGCATTTTTTATGTGCTTATGTATTATTATGCAAAGCGGGATTGCCTTCAAAATCGATGCTTCTGAATCCGTCGACAAGGTTTATCACCCATATGTAATGCCGTTTGCAAGGGAATTCGAATGGCGGTTTAGCTCTAGAAAAAATGACGATGGCAATGAACTTCTGCAACGCATTGCCTATGGACAAGCAATTTCCGAGTACGTAACTGTTGAAGGTTACCTTGTTGGAGAACGTGACTCAGATGATAATTTTGGATTGCATTCTTATGAAATTGAAACTCGATGGATGTTGACTGACCAAGGCCAGTATTGGGCTGATTGGGGAGCACTATTTGAACTTGAAAAAAGACATCAAAAAGACAGTTGGGAATTTACTACAGGCATACTCGCTGAAAAAGAATTTGGTCGTAATAGTTTAACTATTAATTTGCTTGCATCTCAAAGTTGGGGTGGTGATACGATTAAGAAACTGCAAGGTGAGTTTAGATTAAAATATCGATATCGATGGATACCTGAAATTCAGCCTGCTATTGAAATTTACTCTAGTCGCGATTTTTTAGGCATTGGGCCCGCATTTATGGGTATAAAGCGCTTTGAAGGTCAACGCCAACTCAAGTGGGAATTAGGTTTTATAGCGGGCTTGAATGGTAAATCAACTGATCATACACTGAGGTTTGTTTTGGAAATGGAGTTTTAACTCAATGAATAATCGAATTTTCAGTATTGACGTGCTGCGCACGTTTGCCATTGTTCTAATGGTGATATTTCATTTCATATATGATCTGAAATTTTTCGGTTATGTGGATTGGAATACCCCTGATGGTGAAGGATGGCGTACTTTTCGCCACGTTATTCTCACCTCATTCTTCATTTGCTTAGGCGCATCTCTGCATTTGTCTTATCAAAGTAGCATCAATTGGAACAAGTTTGGTAAACGCTTAGTTCAAATTTTAGCGAGTGCATTGGCAATCAGTTTAGTTTCTTTGTTAATGGTGCCCAATAATTATATCTATTTTGGCGTTTTACATTTTATTGCTGTTGCCAGCATCCTTTGTATTATCTTTGCAAATAAACCACGTATCTCGTTAATTATCGGCCTTGCTATCATTACTGTTTATAACATCGGTTGGGTATCTGGCATATGGCCATTTAATTATATCAGGGACCAGCTGCCGACATATTCAAATGACTACGTCGGTCTGTTCCCATGGCTCGGCGTGGTGTTCGTCGGTATTTGGTTCGCTTCAACCTCATTTTTAAAAAATGACCCTCTCCAACGCTTTAACAAAAATACTTGGATAGCATTCCCAGGCAAACATAGTTTAGTGATTTATCTTATCCATCAACCGGCTTTCTTTGCCATATTTGGATTAATAAAGTATCTGCAACAAAGCTAATTTGACTGCGCGAGCATATTAATGTCTTAAATTAGATATTAATGTTGGAAACTCAAATGCAGTGGGTTACAGGCATTGTTGCTATACCAATTGAACTCTGTGGTCGCAATGGTTGTTGGCAATTGATTAATATTATTCCTATTGTGGGTTGCATAGTGATGATAGTTTTCTTTACCTGACCAAGGGAATAATGAATACGAACCTGATCCGAAGGTCGCTTCATGAATGGGTATCAAGCGCTTGGCCTGTATTTAGTGATGAAGCTTTAAACTGTGCAAAGTCAAGACCTTTTGAATAGATCAGGGATGTCGTTTATTCTGCTGAATCACGACCTTACGTCCGCCTACACTTTTTTTGACAGGACAATATAGATGAATATTTCGCTACTATTTTTTAGATTAGTCGTTATCTTGTTTACTTTATTTTTTATCGCCCCGGCCCTGGGCGTTGATTCAGTGCTCGAGTTTCGTGCAAGTGGCAAGCTGGTGAACAAGATTTCATTAGCAGAACTGAAAGACGAGATAAAATCTCATGAAATAAATGTATTTAATTCTATAGCAGGAAAAGAAAAGAAAGAGGCAAAGTTGGACCTGATCTAGACGCTCCTCAAAGCATTGTAGCTTATCGCTCGAAGCATATGATCAAGGAGATGATCAAGCATTCATCCAAGTATCGTTATAGTATTATGCCGGATCATAATGATCTATCTGACTCCGATTTAGATGACTTATATACCTATTTTCAGTTTCAAATGACCGCAAAGACCACGAACCGTTAGAAAGGCCGGTGCACAGCGTTACTTTCTTCTACTAGGCGAGGGAAAAACCAGAGGCTCCTAAATAACACAACTGTTAAAATCAGCAGATCGCATTTATGCGCAACTACTTTCAACGAACTTGCTCCTATGAATTTTACATTTTGTAATTTTACATTTTACATTTTGAATTTTGAATTTTGAATTTTGAATTTTATTAATAACAAAAAAATCCCCCGAGCGCGAAGCTTCAGATTCAAAATTTGAATGTGCTATTTTCAGACCATTTAGCTTCGAAAATTGACGTTTTAAGCTCTTGGTCAGCTTTACATCTGAACGTATGCCAGGCTATTGCAGCCTACTGCTGGTTTAGTCTACTTGTCTATGCGTAATTCCCCCTATCATTTTAATTCGGCTGATCAGGATTCCAAACATTCGTACATCTAGCTTTAGTGGTGTTCAAACCAAGTATTTACTCAGCTTCAAACTTTAACAAATTTGACAAAAATCTATAGACAAAAATTAGCAAGTTTAGGCCAGTTATAATTTCTAACCTTAATTCACTCTCACAATGACTTTACTTATCTCCAGAAAAGTTTTATCTCGCTGAGGTAGATATGCACCTTAAGTCAAACACAAAAATGTTGAAGGTAATTCTCAGCTAAGGTTTCCTTAAGTTTTGCTGAATATACTTGTGAAATATTTATATTGTTGAGTGTTGTTATGCGATCAAAATCTCACGTTTTAATTTTTATCACTTTATTGCTTGCCGCTGGAATTGCCAACGCTTCCGCTGCTAAAGAATTTACACTTCCAGACTTTCATTCCAATGAGCAACTAGTTTCCCTGCAGGATTTTAAAGGCAAAGTCGTCTATTTGGATTTTTGGGCGAGCTGGTGCAAACCGTGCCGAACTTCTTTTGGCTGGATGAATGAGATGCAAACTAAGTATGCTGCGCAAGGGTTTGAAGTTATCAGTATTAATTTAGACCAAGATAAGCCTTCAATTAACACTTTTTTAGCAAGTTACCCTGCGAATTTTAGCATTCTCTTGGATCCTAAGGGAGAGGTTGCCGCCGACTATGGACTAGTCGGTATGCCAAGTAGTTACTTAATTGATAAGCATGGAATTTTGCGTAAAGCCCACACCGGTTTTTTTATTAAAAACACAACACAATATGAACAAGAAATTATCTCTTTATTGTCTGAGTAGGAGCAAGCATATGAATATTATAAAAATAAAAACATCCAAAAATCACACTAAAAACCTAATTTCGGTGTTTTTCATTATCACGGCTATACAATTAGGTGGATGTGCAAATTTAGGCGTGCAGCCTTGGGAACGAGACTTATTGGCCAAAGATGAAATGGCTTTAAATGCTGACGCAGTCGATATAGGGTTAGACGAACATATTTATTTTAGTAAGGAGGGCACGAGCGGCGGACGTTCATTTGCTGGTGGAGGTTGCGGATGCAATTAAGTAAATCAAAAAGAATCACGACTCTTTTGGCCACAGCAACGTGCACCCTCTTAAATGCGGGTGTGCAAGCGCAAGAAACTAAATCAGAAAACGATTGGCAGTTCGATACAGCTATTCTCTATTATGGCGAGACCGACCGAGTTAGTCTTCTTGAGGGTGTCATTAGTGCAACCAAAGATTTTGGTGACCAGCGAGTTCTGAATACTAAATTGGTTATTGATACACTCACTGGTGCTTCAGCGACAGGTGCTGTTTCACAGCCTTATGCACAAACATTTAGTCGCCCATCTGGAGATGGTCAATATACGACCTCCCCAAATGAACTTCCTTTGGACGATACGTTTAAAGATACCCGAGTACAATTAAGTGCAAACTGGACCCAAGCTATTTATAAAAATACTAGAGTTAATCTAGGCGGTAACATTTCACGCGAATATGATTATTTGTCGGTCGGCACTAGTGTGTCTGCACAAAGAGATTTTTATAATAAAAACACAACCGCTTTGTTCGGCTTATCTTATCAATTTGATAGCATTGACCCTGTTGGTGGACGCCCTATTGGGCTATCTACTATGGTGGTGGATGAAGGGCAATTTGGTGCAGGTGGCGCTGGTGAAGATGCATTTGAAGCCGCATTTGATCAAACCCGAATTACGGATACGGATGACAAATCAACGATAGATGCGCTATTTGGTCTGACCCAAGTCATTAATCGTCGCATGCTCGTGCAATTAAATTACAGCTATTCAACTAGTAGTGGTTATTTAAACGACCCTTATAAGCTACTCAGTTTAGTTAACAACAACGGTGAAACTCAGTCAATACTGCATGAAAATCGCCCTGATAGTCGCGCTAAACACAGTGTTTATGCGCAAACTAAATACGCGTTTGACAATGCTGTCGCCGATGTCTCATATCGCTTTGCGACCGACGATTGGGACATAACATCACACACAATTGATTCTAAGTTACGCTATAACTTATCGGAATCAGACTATATTCAACCACATTTTCGCTACTATCAGCAAAGTGAGGCCGATTTTTACCGTCCTTATTTAAATGATATAGATGCGCTACCTGCCTTTGCATCAGCCGATTATAGATTAGGCGAAATGACCGCAATAACGGTTGGCTTAAAATACGGTCATAAAATGAATAATGGACATGAATGGGGCGTTAGAGCTGAATATTATCAGCAAGACCCTAAAAATGCGGGTTTTGAAAATATAGGTGTCCTTGCAAACCAAGATTTGTATCCAAGTGTAAAAGCGTTTATCTTGCAATTTAGTTACAGCTTTTAATGCATAGGTAAGCCTTATTTTGTCTGACTGGAAAATTCAAACTGCCGACGATCACATCAAAGGCAGTTTCTTTTGTATGGCAAGTCCTTGTGAGTTGCTAATTGATACAACCGATCCTTTGGTTGCTAGTCATATAACTAAACATGCGGCTGCAGAAGCATTTAGAATTGAGCAAAAATTTAGTCGATACCGCAATGACAATATCGTATCTGCTATTAATCAAGCTCAAGGGAAGTCGGTTGCTATTGATGACGAAACCTTTCAATTACTGACTTTTGCAAACTCCTGTTTTGAAATAAGTGATGGCATGTTCGATATTACGTCCGGAGTATTAAGGCGTGCATGGACATTTGATGGCTCGGATAATGTACCGAATGAAGAAACCATAAATCAGTTATTGGCCTTTATTGGGTGGGACCGCGTTAACTTTGATCAACAGCAAATTACAATGCCTCCCGGATTTGAAATAGACTTAGGCGGTATTGGCAAAGAATATGCGGTCGATTGTGTAGCTAAACTATGTACCACCCTAGCTCCAGCGCTTTCTATATTAGTAAATTTCGGTGGTGACATCCAAGTTACTCAGAAAAAGAAAGAAGGGAAATACTGGTTAGTAGGTATCGAAATGCCAGCGCAAGATACCTCAAAAACTAAGAACAACAACACAACATATAATACCGTCATGGTAAAAATAGCCCGAGGTGGTTTAGCCACCAGTGGTGACGCAAATCGATATTTACTTCATAACGGCGTGCGCTACTCGCATGTACTAAATCCTCAACTCGGAAAGCCTATCATGGATGGGCCTCGCTCTGTCACTATCGCTAGTGACCACTGCGTCCAAGCAGGACTGATGGCTACCTTAGCCTTGCTGCAAGGTAAACAGGCGGAACAATTTTTAATAGAACAAGAAGTAACCTACTGGTGTTATTGGTAAGGCGGTTATTGGTAAAGCGGCTATTAGCAAAGCGGTTCTTGGTAAACAGTCCTTTGCTTTTTAGTACCCTCCATAAATCAATTCGACTTAAAAGCCATTACTTCAAAATCATTGGTTCAAAAACGCTAGCATCTTTATAACCCAAATTTTTATCGCCATTGATGCCTTCAACAGGATAAGAACCAATAAAATGCTCTCGTGTGCTTTTGCCATCTACCGCTTTGTCGGCATCACAATAGGCAAACATAAACCCAATCTCCTTGTTTTTTCTTAGCTGAGTGGGTTTAGCACCGATATCAGGCAAAAAAGTATCATCAAACAACGCAATCTTTAGCTCCCAGGTAATCACTTGCGTTTCTGGCGATCGTGCCCATTGGCTTTGCACATGCTCATTGTAAACTTGTACTTCTGACTCAGAGCTTGTTGAAGTCGGCCCCATATCGCTGACATTGCGGTCTAAGCCTATATGATAAGCAAAGGCGTTGTAGGTGAATTCATGATTCCCGCCTGAGCCATTCTCATCAACAAATATTTCAACACAATCGTCATCCCAATATTTTACCAATGGGTCTGGATGTGTATCAATTAATACATCGTCTGTAATCTCCAAAAGCATATAAAGCGCAGCGTCATCCCAGAGCAATTTGTAACGCCCACTGAAGTCTTCAGGTGTAATATTATCACCGATGTAAACTTGATCTACTTTGCGCCACGAAGCGTCTTGCCAAGCACTTTCACTTGCACTTGCATCAATATTGATTGCTTCCTTCGCTTGCAGTATCGGCGTCCTAATTTGCGTATGTGCATATGTCGATGTGCTTAACATTATGCCTAGGGAAAGCCCAAGTTTTACCAGTCGGCGTAAATTAAATAGCCTAAGTAACGACAGCCTCGTCGATTTATGGGGCCAACTCTCTGTATTAGATAAGCGAATTGAATATTTCATATATAACTCCATTTACGTAGCTGTAATACTAATTACTCATCTTGCTAACGTTTTCAACAAAAAACTTATAAGCAGTTGGTGAATAACTTATTATTTAGTCGCTCTTGATCTATTATAATGACGTACCCGGTTTTTGTTCACGTGCCAATTAATAGGACTCGAAAATAAATATTGGCCGCTTATTATGGACACATTTTCTTATAATTTTGAACCGCATCGTCTAGTTCTTGTGGTGTATTTACATTCGAAAATACGTCCGGCGATTCAACACTAAGTTCCTCAACCTTATCGGCTTGAATCAGATACCTAATTGACATACCGGCGGCATTTTCCAATAACTGAAGTCTCTCTAAAATACTCTCACTAATAAACAAACTTAGTGGCATCGGATGATTCTTATAGGTAAATGTGCATTGATGAATTAACGATTGTTGCATTAACGTTTGTAATAAATCAGGACGCAAAAGAGGCATATCGTTGGGTATTACCAATATAATATCTCCAGTACAAAGCGACAAATGCTGAACAGCCGAATAAATACCACCTACAGGACCTTTATTAGGAAACAGATCCGGGATAGCATAATCAGCTCCACTGACCACAACGTTATCTAAATTGAGGGAGTTGAGCATGTTAATGCTGTGTTCCAACATTGTCGCTTTTCCGACCTTCAGTGCTGACTTATCTTTACCCATTCTGGAGGACTTGCCACCACTTAACACTAACCCAATTTGCAAACCTATTTCCATTATCTCTTTTGTAATTTTTTATTCTAGCCCACTGCAAGTACCGAGGCTATTTTAATAGCAACCTTTTGCCGAGATAATCCAATTTTGTGTTAACGGTTGTTGATTTAACACAATGTCAGTTAAACCTATTTGCGATCCGTGCAAAAAATATCGAGCGCTAAAGGATTGGAGTTGGTTCTCGCCAGTTACTTGGGCTAATTTAGTTGCTAAATTAACATCAAGGCTTAGTGGAAAAATACGAACTGGACGATTTCCCTGTCCATACAGAGTCAATAAGTTAGTTTCATAGCGGTTCAAATAATCATGAGCAACACGTAAAAACTCACTAGGTTGAAATAAGACTGTCCGACTACTTTTATCTGAAAGCAAAGTAAGTTGATAAGGTGATGCCTTTGTTAATGCACCAAACTGCATATTTTCACACCGATACATATGATTAAGAAAAGCCTCTTTTGCTGAATTGCCGCTGGGTAGTAAAAACTGAATATCTCGGCTATTCAGCTCTGTTAATTGATTCATTACGTTTTTGACTTGCTCAACTGTCGGGTTTGGGAATGCGTTTTTCAGCATAGTATGTTGAGTAGCAGTGTGCATTGTAGATTTCTGTATTTCAGGTATCTGTATTCCAGTATCCTCGTTTTCAGGTGCCTTATCTAACCTTACTGATATCAGCGGAGCACCTTCTATCGCATTCACATCTGCGGGCAAAGAAACCTCAATTAGAGGAGCACGAGGCAATGTGACGGATGCTAAAAGAGATAAATTGTCAGCCGTTATCGCTGAGTTTGAGGTATATTCTTCAACCCATTTCATAGCAAGGTCATGACTCTTTTTTTGTAGGTTTTTTTCTAATTTTTGACTTCTATCTTGATGCTTATTCACTACATAAAAAACGTCAATTAACCATATTCCTATTATGCTCAGTAGTATTAAATGAACCCAATAATTATATAACAAAGAACGCAACGCCCTATACTTTGCCGCAGTTTTTTTAAAGCGCATTTTGATCCTGCTTAGTCAGTTTACTATACTAACGACTGATAGCTTGCAAGGCTGTTAATTCCATTCTCTGCACAACTTCTTGTAGCCTGGCTTGATGCTCTAGTTGACGCAGCCTTGCGTCTGCTTTGTTTAGTTTAGACGACGCCACAGCTTGCTGAACTGGCACATTGTGTTGATTATCAAATACCGAAACTAATGCGCGCGGTCGTTGAACCATTGTTGACGGCGAAATCCCCTCTGTTGATATATTATTGTCTTGTGAAGTTTGGATTTGTGCATTACCCAATAATTGATTTTTCTCATGTAATGTTGCGTTTAGCGCGGTTAATTTCTGCATTACTATCATCATGTCAGCGATAGCAGTTTGCATATCGGAAAGCTGAGTTTGTAGTTCTAAAATTTGCTCTGCATGTCCACTATTTTTTATAAGTTGGGTGAATGAATGAATCAATGCGTCTTTAGGCTCATTGGAAGTTGCAACTTGGACATCTTTGGTAGACTCACCAAACATAGCCTGATGAGTTTGACCTAACCACAGTTGACCGTGGCTTGTTTGCAGTACTAGATAAATAAATGCACTGATACTAAATGTAATAAACACGATTTTACGGATAATAGTCATACAGTTACTCCTTTTGATGGTGCATAAATGGCAGATTACACGGCCTATGTTTTGGTGGCTTGACCATGCTAATACTCAACAGTGCTCTGCTTAGCGTTGCGGCTGGCAGCCCGACTACGGTGGTCATAAAAGCCATCGAAAACTGCTGTGTTAATACGCCAATCACGTTATTTACCGTTTCCGGAGTCAGGCTTTGCTTTGACAGTGTGCCAATACCTACGCTTATTCCCAGTAAGGTGAACGTTAACGCTAAGGTTGACATGCCATTTGCCGATTGTTGGCCTATTTCAAACCAGAATACTTTTTGTTCCTTGTCTATATCGGCTCTGTTGACTAACACTATGGCATAACCTGCAAAAAATATGAGGGGAGCAAACAACAAAACGAAACTAAAGCTGAATACTTTTTCCACATAGCTCAACAAATCAATCAGCGTCATATTCGTCATATAACTTGCGATCGCCAGTAACATAATCACTGCACCCAATAACCGAAATATAGTCGGGAGCCATTTTTCAAGCGTTAACATGTTAATGCTCCCTTGTGAATGAAAAAACTCATTATCTATATCCTGCTCTAGCATTAAGCACACTTTCATTTGTAATGTTTACATTCTTCAGCCATTTATTCATCGCACTCATTTGCTGCTCGGCACCGGCGTGAACTAGAAATGTTTTGTCGTAATGTTTAAAGGCATTGCCGACCATCTTTGATTTTGCGCTTAACAATCGTTCATCGCGCAATACCATTCTCTCCATATCAGCTAGTTGGCGTTGGCGCTGTTGTAAGCGTTTTTGTTTTTGCTGGCTATCGAGGCTATTACTTAAAAAATCGGATATAAGTGTTGCTCTTTCTCGTTCAAGATTTTTAAGTGTGAACAACTCATTAGCGCAAACTAGCTGAGCTGAGCATAAGCACAACAAAACAATAAAGGTCGTTTTATGGCTAATATTAGGTACGTATTTCATGATGGTGATCTCCACAATATCGATTAAAGAAAAAGGTCAGCTGCTTGATTTGGTTTCGTAAAATTGTTGATGACTACGCCATCTTCAGTTTCTTCATAGGCCAAACGAAACTCGATAGATTGTGCATCTAATGCCACAAGTTTCGCCATATAACTGATCATAAGTGCTTCTTGATCTAACAATGATTGATCGCTAGCTGCTTGCATCAGCAATTGCCTAACATACTCTTGAGCACTCACTTCAACGCCGTCAATGGTAGGTGCTAGCGAAGATTGGTGCTGGCTTATCGCTTTTTTCAATTGCTCTATTTTGCCCAAATTCATAGCAAACTCATCAGCGTACGGACTTGTTTTATCAAGGTGATCACTCAACAACGTAGCATCAACTTGAGCAATAACTCGGTCCATACGTTGTTTCGCTTCTTCTTGTTTAGCTCTTAGTTTTTGCATATCTAGATTTGCTGATGAGTTTTGTTGATGAAATAACTTTCTCAACACGTCTTCATACACATACTGTTTTTTATTCAGTGCATCTTGGCGCAGAGATTGGCTTATTTGCATGTCATCTAAATAGCTCGATTTTATTTGTACCAAACTAACCCGCTCTTCTATCATTTCCTCCGCACTGACGTCGGTTAATAAGCTTTGCAACGCTTTTATTTTGTCCCCCTTAGCTGCAATTGTATTTTCTAGTGACAGCAATTGATTGGCCAGTGGTGACATTTCAAAGTCCTGCTGAATACGTTTCTCTATCAAATTTGCAGGTAACTTTATTAATGTTTCAGAAGCGACGGGTTGCCAATGGTCACCTGAATTAGCAAGGGCTGCTATTGGTGTAAGCACGGCAGTGATAACAACACATACCATTGATAAACAGCGTGAAATAGTTGATTTACTGCCTACCATATTAGTAGATTGCTTGACCTGTTGTATTGTATTCATGTTATTAACCTCTCTATGAATATTAATTTATTGGGTGACAACATTTAGTTCTTAAGCCAATACTCTTGTCGCTTTAACTCATTTCGTAATGCCGTATTTATATTGAGTATCTGTAACTGATGGGCAGACAACTCATCATGTTGTAACAAAGCAATAGCGGTATCGACAAACGACGTATAATCGGCAAATAAGAGATCTTGTTGAGGAAACTGTGCTCTAAATTCAGCCAAACTATGCTCGGCCATTTGGGTTTCACCAGCTTTGATAAAATTAACTACCGCTAACGCGTTTAATTGCATCGCCATTTGATTATCAGGGTGTTGAGGAAAGAATGATTTATTTTCAATACAGCGTTCAGCGGCCTTGGCGAGTGCTATCTGTTGGCCAATATCCGCCGAGGCACCTACACTGCTTTCTCGCTGTAGTACTTGTGAATGACAATCTGCATCTAGGCGATCAAGGCTTGGCACAGCTGCCTGTTTGTTGGTAGTTAAGCTAGTTTGTACTGACTCGACAGTCGCTTTGTGCAAAGGGCTGTTACAGCCGGTTAACAGTAAAAGAAGACAGCTTAAAACCAAACTGAAATGTTGTGTCGATATGGATGTACGTTTCATTTTATTCTCCCGTAATATTACTAAGGGTTATAAAATGATTAGGCTGTTTTTTATCTTATTTGTGTTTCCGTTTGAATATTAACGACAAATGATTGTGCTTAATTGTATGCAGCAACTAATTGTTGACTAATATATTGTGGGTTAACATCAATTTGCGAAAAAAATGGAGCGAGTACTTCAATAGAAGGTTTCTGTGTTTTTTCAATCCGTGACAAATAGGATTTAAATGCAGCTAAGTCTGCAAGATCCAGATATTGATTGGTAACGATCAGCACATATTCTCTGTCGACATTCTGTTTCTTGGGTAGCGGGATAGTCCAGTGAAACTCGTCATCAATTGCAACCGAACTAAGCTCTATAAGTGTTTTACTGTCAGCCACGAGCCATACCTGCGGTGTTTGCTTAGCGGTTATTAACGTCATACTGCAGGCATCCCCGAATACCACAGCTGGAATTCTTGATACATATTGTTGCGCGATACTGCTGACTTGCTTTAGCGCATTAGCATCACAGTAAAGACCATTTTTCGTTGTTGTAATAAATCGAGTGTCGGTGAACACCGACTTATTATTAAACGCCCAATAAGTTATTAAAATAATGCTGATTAAAACCACAGGGACTATTTTCAACAGTAACTTAGCTAATTTGGTTGGTATTATTGACGAATTTGAATGCGTGATGCAGGACTCTTCTGGAATGTCATTCAATTGCTCGGTACGCTTTGACACAGGAACTACTTTCACTGCGTTAGTAGATTGGTCATTATGTCTGCTCTGTGATGGTAATAGTTGCTCAACATGTTCTTGCAACTGATGTATATCGATAACTGGATAAATAGCACAATCTACTTCCGGCAGTATGTGTGGTGTATTATTTTTTAAAGGCTGAAATTGTGTTGCCTGCTGATATAAATTTTGCTGGACTGCATCATGAGTTCGCTCGCGACTTGCTGGAACGAAAAACTCAACTAATATTCCTTTTTTCATCCACAATTTTATTTGTGCAGACGCCGTGATACATTTATCAGGAATATGGTTTACTGATCCGATAGCTCCAGTAGACGTGTTAATTTGGCCTGTAGCAATGAGAACTATATCCCCAGTCTTGGGTATTCCTTGGCCTAATTTAATGCCAGGTTCATCTACTTCAACAGCACCAGATGCAGACTGATTCGCATGCGTGTCTCTTGCGTTTGACTGAATGAAGTGAGCTAAATAAAACGGCAACTGCCAACTGTTACCCTGATCAATATTTCTTGAGATATTAGCTCTAAAACTGTGACCACCAAATTCTACTTGAATAACACCAGTACTTTTTTGTACGAATCGATGATATGCAGAACTAATTGACGCTAAGTCAGTTGAGCCATTGATTGTTATAACTGACTGCAACTCGCGGTCCTGCAATTCAGTAATACTTTGTATACCGACAAGACCTTTGCTTGTTGCAATAAATATGTGGATATTTAGTGACATTCGTTGTCATGCTTCCAATATTGATGGATAACGCTGATTAGCATAAATACAATTTTGTATTTGGGCTAGTTATTAAATGATAAGTTTCACTGTCTTTTTCAATAATAATCTGTGCTTGCCCATCGAGTACATTTGCAAAATGAAGCACCTTAAATTCGTCCTTCAGCATGCAATGTAAAAATACCCCTTTTGCATAAGTTGAGTTATTTTCCTGCACCTGTTTTAAGCTGAGTAACAGATGCACTTGTTCGGTATTACTATTATCAGGTTTTATTTGAAAATCAAAATAGTCAGTCGTTCTCGACATTATTTTACTATCTGTACTTGCAGCGACTTGTTCACTACTTGAAGCAAAACTCACTTTCTCTAATATCCATTCATATTGAGTATACAAACTTATATCTCTTTTAATGACATGCATCCGTTTTTGCGATTTTGTAGCGAACGGAAAACAAGCGCATTGCACTAACTCAGCAAATGAAATACGCCGTGTTTGCAACGGAACTACTTTTTTATCACTTTCCAAAGTTTCGCTAGCTTGCGTTACAAGAGCAACATGGGCCAGCTGCTTATATTGTTGTTTTACGACAAAAACAGCAGATTGCTTCGGATCTAATGCTACTGCACTGGCGTTTTTGCCTTTTTCTTTGTCAGCGGCATTGCTCCTAACGTTAGCATTGCCGACCCCCTTAACTCCGCCACTTTGTTTTTTATTCATGTTCTAGTCCATGCCTTTTTACTAATTCACTTTTGAATATGAAAAGATCTGACGTAAAAAATGTTTCAAGTGAGACTGTTTGGCCGTTTGTATTTGCCAATTGTTGCAAGACCGTTTGGGTTAAATCATGAATAAGCTGAGCACCTCGCACTAGATGATCTGCTCCTTGCTCATAAATATCAGCCTCATGACAGTAATCGCTATGTTTAAATCCTATGCGATTATTATTAGCAAGTGCCTTTTTTGCTAATAAAAAGAAATTATTGAGCATTTTTGATTGCAACAACCACCGGTTAATATGTGAAAAAGTGAGCTGCGATTTATCTTGATTATTTTCATTCGTCATCACCAAACGTTGCAGCATATGACGAAATTCTTGGCTTTCTTGAGGCTTAACCAGCAATTCAATACCTTGCGATAATAAAGTTAGACACCTCACATCTTTTTGCTCATATAATATTGCGGCACAGCACAAAATGGTATTGCTGGCTTGTTTACGCCAGTCATTTAAGTGTTCAAGATAACTAGTATAATCTTGCTGTGGTCTGTCAATTAGCACATCTCTTTTATCTCTAGCTTGTTGAATAATTAAATTTTGCCATTGCCCAAATACAGCGCTTCTTAGGATCGATAATGGAAACTGAGTAAGCGTACTGCGCAGTTCAAATAACCGCGAGACGCACGCGTAATCTTTTTTGGTAATGAATTTTGGCGCATCAACAAGCCATGTTGGCGGCATTATTACGTTTTCATTTGATTCAAAAATAGTTTCATATAGCCAATTAGCTTCATTCTCGTCAAGTTCAAAACTCTGGGTCGTTAGATTCTCCTCATCAGATTGACTAAAATGAATTCCACGGGCGACTTTCACCTGTTCACAAGCAGATTGATAATCAACAATATCATCTAATGCGTTCTCAAATTTCACATAGCCTTCTTCATTAATCGCTGAACTCCAAAAGTTCAGTACTGCTTCATCATTGAGTTTCTCTGTATCTATATTTTCGACGACCCAGTGATGGATATAACGATATTTTTGTTGAAGATTAGCGGTTGGCAGATGTACTTTCAAAAATTCATACAGTTTTTTTTGTAAATATGTCGCTAGTTTACCTACACATTTGGTATCAGAGGTAGATAAATGGGCTTCGATATCCTCTAAGACGTTTGCAATGTTGCCGACTAGTAATTCCAGCAGAGCGCTTAACAACGTGACTCTGGATGCACTCACTGTAAAATCCTGAGTTGGTGAACTGACAACTAAACCCATGGCATTCAATGTAATCGAAGGTGTGTGAAGGTCATGTTGCGTGAGCGGATAAATAGTATTTCTGAATTGACTCGGTGAAATTGCTTCTTCTATCCAAAAAAAGTGCAATAAGCCTTTTGTATAATCCTGATGACGCACAATGGGCCAGCATAAATAGGCCAATTCTAAGCAAGCCTTCCCGTAATTTCGACAAAGGATATATTGTGCAAGCTTATCAACCGTTTTTGCAGTGTACTTTTTATTCAGTTCACTGTTGCGCTTACCCTCATATTCGCGCATTGATAAGGTATCTCTAAGCATATCAAATTCAGCTTGAAGGGTCTGACTGACGCCGTACTCAACAATATTAGACATATAGTTTATCTGTTACCGCGTTTTGCTCAACCTCTAAGCCTATCAGCATGACATCGATAGTGAAACCATTGACACTTAGTTCACTTTTTAGCGGCAAAGGCACGGGGCCAAGAATTTGCGTACCGTCAATTTTGACATCATACGAACGATTTGATAGATGCAACCAGACTTTATCTTTCAATTCAATTTTTAAGACTTCAGTAAAGTGTTCTTGGGTTTGTTCTTGCGCTCGAATATCACGCCACTGTGACTCGCAATACCAGATATATTTTCCAAGTGAAAATAGTAAATAGAAACTCTCATTGCTTAAATACCAGCAATGACCTGCATATTCTGAAGCATTGATAAAGCTCCTCGAAGACGACCGATTAACGCTAGGTAATATCGCATTTTGACAAAGACGTAAGGCGATGCTCTGATTTGATCCAAGGTGCCTCACTTGAAAACCAATACTACCAATTTCATCTGGAGGTGAATGATGAATTTGGTCCATTTCAGCGAGAATGAATTCTTGGTTAGTTTCGCATGCACTATATTGTAGCCACATGCCATTGGTACTACCTAAATTCTGAGCAGTAAAACCGTTTGGCTGGCGAGCTATAATGATACTTTTATGGACTCGAGAAAGTGTGTCTTGTGGCAAGGTAAGATCTAAACTGATTACATTATTAGCTTTCGGATCTCCTCTACCAATTCGCATCGATTCGCCACAATTGATTTGTATTATTTGGTCTTCAGAGGTCAACTTAATCCCAGCACATCGTACAGTTTTAGGCCCCGCAATCCGCTTAATTAAGTTCTTAGTTGATTCAACTTGTAAGTCAATCACGGGAAGATTAAAAGTAGCCCCACGGTGACATAATTCAAGCGCAATATAGGCCTGCTCTAATGCCTCAAAGACTTTACCAGCATTTGCTAGTTCAATTGACTTTGATACTCGAGTTTTGAACTGCTCGCGTTGTTTTTGAATCACTTGGTGTTCCAAGAGCTGCTCTGCTATTGAAGCCTCCAGGGCCTGTGCTGAAGTATTCGACGCATTATCTTCGAGTGATTTTTTCACAAAGACATTAGCTGAATCAATTTCATTGTTTTGCAGCAACTTCTGCGCGTTATCAAACCATCCATCAGCCTGACTTATTCGTTTCTCCCAATATGATAATTGTTGCAACCATTTATCTCGGCATAAAAACCATATTGGAATGAGCTTGAGTATGCTAACCAATCGCACCCACTTAGCACTCTGATTATTCGATGCATACACATTTAGTATAAATTGGACCCAAGACCAAAATGCGAACAATACCAGCAACAATGCTAATATAACTACAGCGCTCCAAATTACAATTAATTGGATAGCGTAAGCAGAAACGACTCTCGTGCTTTTAAATAGATTATCTTGTTGTATAAATTCTGAGGAAACCTCAATATTCATGCGTTTGAATAGGCGCGAAATTTGCTCTCGAAATTGACTTGGCGATACCAAAGTAGAAATCTCAAATGTAATTATTTTGCTTGGCAGAAATAGATTTAAAAAGTTAAATTTTGTTTTTTCATCTAACAGTCTGCTCTGCACATCATCTGCACTAGCAAGTGCCATCCCGGAGAAAATATCGATCTCCTGTGGAGTAAAGTTGGTCAGTGTTAACTTGTACGTAAAGCGCTTTTTTGCAAGTGATATTTGTGTCTGGACGTCCAGTTCTGTAAGCTCTTGTAGCGATTGTAACTCATCCGTCATTGCTCTGGAGGTTATATCTGGTGATGCAATAATCCGCAACTCGTTAGCATTCACATGAGTAGAATAAATGCTAATGAGCATAACCAAAAAACTGACGACTTTATTCATTTACTTCCTCAACCAATCTAAATCCAGTGATATGTGACCTAACTGTCTTCTTTAAAAAATCATTTACTGAAATCACCAACTCGCTTTTATCATTTAACCACGACCCGCCTTTTACCACTGCTAAATCGCATCGGGGCTGCAAGATAGAGTGCGATGTTTTTGATATAGAAGGCTGTGGACAAGTCGATGTCCACTCTTGCACGTTGCCATGCATATCAAATAACAGCCAATTATTTGGGGCGAAGCTTCTGACCGGCATGGTTGTGTTGATACTATTTCCATCGCCAACATTACAGTTTTTACAATGCGCTTTATTAATTTGCATTGTTGGCCCCCAACTGTATATTTTGGGCGCATTTTGCACCGAACCCGATGCTGCAAATTCCCACTCAACTCTAGTAGGTAGCCGCAAACGAGTCCCAGTTTGGTCCGATAACCAGGGAATAAACTGTTCGTTAACATCAAACCAACTGACATTAATAACCGGATAGTCAGGTAAAGAGAAAGTACGGTATCGAGAGTCAGTTGATACGGTCTTTGAGGTTGCACATTTGCCAGCATCAACACAGGCACCATATAACTGATTAGTAACCTCAAATGACATTATTCTTAACCGAGGATAGGCTACTGGCATTGAATTAAGCTCTAAGGCCTCCGATATTTTTGGTAGTAATATAAATTCAACAGCAATACCATCGGCTACCGTTTTCTCGGTGTTACCGATGAAATAACGCGTGTCTGACAATTCAAGACGCTCACTGATAATGTAAGTACTGGTTGTGATATGAATTTTCTTCGTCACCGTTTGGTAACCATTTTTACTCACTCGCAACCAATACTCACCTTGTTTTATATTGTCATTACTGACTGGGATCCCTTGCATAGATTGCAGTACAACAACGGCATCTATGGGTTGTATCTGCAAAATCACTTTTGTGTTGCCGGCCGTTACATCTGAACCAGTGCTCTTTTCAATTTGAATTTCGGATATGTCGTTCACTACGTTGTCTTGGCTTTTAGTGCGCAAGCGATCGTTGTTTGTTGTTAAACCGATAAATAGTTGTTGTTTCATTGTATTTTTGTCGATTACAGTTAATTCTGAATTACCAGCAACTGATTCGCCGGTTTTATCAGACTGCAACCACCAAGGTAGAAGTAACCCGCAAGCAATGATGAACGCGCCAGAGAGAAAACGTCCTCGCGGGGCTCTTCTACCCATTTTGGGAGTTGGTGCGTTTTTACTGTGTTGATCTAATCGTTTGTGTTCAATAAGACTGACTAACTCTTGCGCCGGTTTATTCAGCGTGGCTTTGCCAAGCGCTATCAGATTTTGCTTAGCTTTATCTGTAAAGCTGCCATCTTGGTTCAAGTTGGCATAGTGTATCGCTTCGTTGACTTGTTCTATCCACAAAAAAAATGCGGCGGCTTTATTGTTTTGCCGGGCTAATTGTGACTGGATTTGCGCAACGTATTGAACTAACCATTCAACAGAGTAGTGTTGGTGCAATTCTGCTTTGGCTAATAATGCTAATCTATTAAAATGAAAATCATTAATTTCACCGTCTTTTAAAAGGGTGTTATGAATACTCAGTCTGAGGGCTTCAATATTATTACTAGCCGTTGCATGATTTTCCCATATCCGTGTTGCTTCGGGATCATTATTTTTAGCATAGCCGTTGATTTGACCATCTAATCTTTTAAGAAGGTCAGTAATCGTCGCCGCCATATACTTAGCAGATGAAGGTCGTTGCTCTGGCTCTGTCGACAATCCAAGCTCAATAACGTGACTAACTTCCGCATCTATCTTCGGATTAACAATATTAACAGGCTGTTTTATTTCACTGTACTGCACGCCAGTTAAACACCGATACATCAAAGCTGAAACCGCATAAATATCGCTCTTCGCAGTGGTATTTTGTACATCTACTAACTGTTCTGGACTGGCGTAATATAAGCTTCCAAGGCCATTTTTTATATCAATCCTAGTCGTTTTGGCTTGTGGTATTGCATCAGATATAGAAATACCAAAATCAGCGATTTGAACTTGGTCATTGTCATCTAATAAAATATTTGCCGGCTTGATATCAAGATGAACAAGCCCTGCCTTATGAATGTCACAGAGTCCGGTTAATATTTGCTGTGCAATGAGAAGCGTTTTATTGATGCTTAGTTTGTTTTTTACACCCAACAAGTCTGCTAGTGAGCGCTTATAATAAGGCATCACGATATAAGGATGCATAGCATTAGTAAAATCAAATTCCATAAACGAAACCACGTGCGCAGACGACGATAATTGATGGAGGATCTTACTTTCATTGATGAAATCTGCTTTGCTATTTGGTGCTTTGTGTCGCGAGGAATTTGCGCCACTGCTTTCATTGTCGGCTACCTCGCAATCAAATACTTTTATAGCAAGTTGTATAGATAAATTAGGATCTTGAGCAAGGTAAACCTTACTGGTTGCGCCCTGCGCAATCAGTCTATTCACCTTGTATTTTCCGATATTTTTTAACAAAAATTCAGTCCTAAATATATTCTACGCAGCTTTAGTTACAATTGAGGTTTCATAATACAATTATAGTTACGTTCAATAATGTTGCTATAAAATAGTAATAAAATGTGCGGTACAAGCTCTTCAAAGCCACGTTTCAGCAGACAGGTAGGCCTAGGCCACTACTACAGCAGTTCTAGCTGAGCACGATCACTTTAATACCATTTACCCTCATCTTCATTGACTACTATTGTTTACTTCGAATCTGTTTTGAATAGCATCTATAATTTTCTGCAATTATTGCGCCTACTTTTTACATTGAGCAGCAACTTAATAAAATTGTTAACTACAGAGGCTATACTTTTATTTTGAGTGAATATGGCAATAGGAAAACTGGTCAATTTATTAGTAAAATCACCAGCCGTATTGAACTGATTTTAAGGCCTTTATGGGTGGGTCAAAAGGTTCATAACCGTTGCTATGTCTATCATCAACGCCATTCCATGCATTCCCCTGTTTATTAGATTTTTCCAATTGCACAATTTTGAAATCAAGTCTCTGAGGTATACTGGTATTTGGGAGTTCAGTGTATGGCCATGGTGGTTGTCGGACGCCGTTTTGATTCAAGTGCTTGCTGGGCCAAGGGAAGTGTTGATATCTTGTCACGTTATGCATTCTAATCGACTGTAATGTGGCAATTAACTGACGTTTGTTTGCGGGTTCTGTCATAAATTGTTGATAACCGTTAAGCTGAGCGCTAACTACCACAACATTATCTTTACTATTATCATGTTCAATAAAAAATCGAGTGATGACAAAAATCAAAGTCACACAAAT
Source organism: Glaciecola sp. (assembly GCA_034112105.1). Lineage (GTDB taxonomy): Bacteria > Pseudomonadota > Gammaproteobacteria > Enterobacterales > Alteromonadaceae > Glaciecola. Next base: position 33,785 of record JAWUVZ010000087.1, read on the forward strand.
AATGCTAAGCTCAATTGCGAAGAATAAGTTGTTCTTGTTCAATCGCAATTGCGATATAAATAATGTTGAGCGCTGATTTGTATTTGTCAAAGGAGTAAACTTAGTCACGAATATACTACGTTTTAGCGTTTATTTTGGACTCAAACGCAAGTAACCATTCGCTGTCCATTATGCTTAAAGCTAAATCGAAATCTTTAAATCTTTTTTGCAGAGTCAATGCCTGTGTTACCTCTGTGTCCATCGGCATCGCAACCACTAATTTTTGCTTGTTGTTGAGGTCGTTAATCTGGGTTTCCTGTAAGTATTGGTCATAGAGCTTGCCCTTAAAATAAAATATATATTGAATGTCTGCGGGTTGCTTTTTCTCTTCAGCACTTTGTATCGTCGAGCTTGATTCAGTTAATACAAATTCTGGCACCATAGTTGAAGTTTCATGCGTAACCTTTTCGGTCGATTCAGGCACTCCAATAGAGAGCAATGCTACCAAAAGTAAAGAAAAGAAAGCCATTGACAGAGCAAGAGCAACTTCAGTCATCGCCTGTGTACTTTGATCCTGTAAGTTAATTGATTGCATCTCGCTATCCTTCAAATAATACAAAACTAACAATATATACAGATATATATGAAACGGTTTGACAGATTTTTTACTCGCATTTGACGTGATGCTTGAAAATAAGCGCAAATAACGACAATATTGCTTTATTACGTTTTACTCTGCCGTTTATAGGTTTAGACGACTGCAGGCATTTATTTAAAGTATATTAAGGAAAGTATAATGATAAAAAGGCCTATAAGACCATTTCAAAAAATCTCGCTATATGTTGCAGCTTCGATTTTAGGATTAACGAATTTTAGTGCGAGTGCACTGAGCACAGATGAGGATAAGTCAGCACAAACTCATTTTTCATCAACTACCTCCGTTCTAGATTATGCGGATGTATTTGAACTAGAATACGCGGCCTCCCCTACATTTCATCCAAGTAAAGAAATGCTCGTTTATGAGCGCCGTTCCATGGATATCATGAACGACCGTAGCAAAATTCAGCTTTGGACTTATGATTTAAAAACGCAACAACACCTACCTTTATTAGCAGATGGTAATAGCTATTCTGCGCCCAGTTTTTCAGCAGATGGTGAGCGACTCGCGTATTTGTCAGCACAAGATGGCAAATCACAAATTTTCGTAAGATGGATGGAAACGAGCCGAACAGCTAAGCTAAGCAGCTTGCATTCTAATCCGTCAAACTTAACGTGGTCGCCTGATGGGCAATCTATAGCGTTTACTATGTTTACACAAACGCAAGCTAACAGCCTATTTAAGGAAATGCCCAAAATGCCTAAAGATGCTAACTGGGCAGGTACGGCAAAGTATATTGATACCACGCAATACAGGAGTGATGGCGCTGGTTTCAACAGTCCGGGCTTTCAGCAAGTTTATGTGATTTCTGCTGAAGGCGGCACACCACGCCAAGTTACCATAGATAAATTTAACCACGGTGGGCAACTCAGTTGGTCAACCGATAGCAAAACCCTATTTTTCTCGGCAAATCGCGATGAAAATTGGGCGTTATTGCCTTATGAGAGCAATATATACCGGGTTGATGTCGCCACGGGCAAGATTAAATCTGTTACCGATGTAACAGGACCAGAGTCTGCTCCGTTGATTAGCCCTAACGGTAAATATATCGCTTATGAATGGGTCAATGATAGAAAGCTGTCATATCAAGTTAACCAAATCATGCTCCAAGCCCTTAATTCTGAAAAACCGGCCACATCATTGACACCAGCATTGGATCGTCAAATTGGTTCAGTGCAATGGGCGAAAAATAGTAAAGGGCTTTATTTTAGTTACCTTGATGAAGGTGAAACTAAGCTTGCCTATGTCAGTGTTAGTGGAAAAATAAAGGAACTTCCAGCAAGGTTGGGTAGTCAAGCATTAGGCCGACCTTATACCTCTGGCGAATTCGATGTGTCAGCAAAGGGGGAAATTGTATATACCATAAACGATAGTCAACGCCCCGCCGATCTAGCTTTAATGAGCAGCGATAAGCGCCCAAAACGTCTTACTTCATTGAATGAAGATGCACTAGCCCATTTAACCTTAGCAAAAGTAGAATCTATTGATGTTGTCTCCTCGGTAGACCAACGAAATATTGATGCTTGGATTGCTTATCCGCCAAACTTTGATGCCAGCAAAAAATATCCACTGATTCTAGAGATCCATGGCGGCCCTCACGCTGCTTATACTGAAACATTCAGTATGGAAGTGCAGCTTATGGCCGCGAAAGGCTACGTTGTTGTTTGGTCTAACCCAAGGGGGAGCTCTTCATATGGCGAAGATTTTGCTAATCTAATTCACCATAATTATCCTTCCGAGGACTACAATGACTTGATGGATGTTGTCGATGCTGCCGTTGTGAAAGGTTTCATTGATGATAGAAATCTATTTATCACCGGCGGCTCTGGTGGTGGCGTGTTAACAGCATGGAGTATCGGTAAAACCAACCGTTTTTCTGCTGCCGTTGTTGCTAAGCCAGTAATCAATTGGATGAGCTTTGCATTAACCGCAGATGCTTACCCCTACTTCACTCAATATTGGATGGAAGATATGCCTTGGAATATCAGCGATAAGTTATGGAAACGCTCACCTCTATCGTTAGTAGGAAACGTCACAACACCAACGATGCTATTGACTGGTGAAGACGATTACAGAACACCAATAAGTGAAACAGAGCAATATTACCAAGCGTTGCGTTTACGCCAGATTGATTCAGCGATGGTGCGCATCCCAGGTGCGTCGCATGGCATTGCATCACGCCCAAGTCACCTGATTCAAAAGGTCGGTAACATTATTGCTTGGTTTGAAAAATATAAAAGTAAGTAATATTTTGTTTTAGAAATGGTTGAAAATTGCTAATTGCATGTATAGCCGCGCAGTTAGCAATTAGCGGGCAGCATTGTCACGCAAATAGGCTTTGGGCTTTGGGCTTAGGTCCTATTTATGACGGTTATCTTTATTACTAAATACTGATACTGACATTGCCGCAGCAATTGCGCTACAAGTTGTAATAAAACAGCCCCAGGCCCAATCAATTAATGCTATTTTCAGCGACCAATTTGCCAAGATCGCATAGTTTGTCAGATTGTATGCGCCATAAGCTGCTAAACCCAAAATAAAGCCTCTAAACGCAACAACAATTATAGCCTTAGAGGTTTCTAGTTCAGCATTGGCTAAGTTGTTAAAACTTGGCTGTACGGCCAAAACAGTTATGCTTACCGCGTAAATAAGATAAAAGCTAACCCATGGCCAAACTGGATATTCTAAGCGCAACATGCCTTGCATTTCTTGCTGATAAATTTCATCTGCAATAACACCTAGCCAAATAGCGTCCATTACACCAAAACATAAGATAATAGTCAGCAATGAAATAAATAGTGATTTTGACATACCTCAAGTCCTCTTAGTATGATTAGGTTTTACAGCTTTCTTATGTTATCCCCACTGTCCCTATCTATAAAGCGAACAAATGGATCTATACTGGCATAACCAGATGACGATTTAATAATAATCGTAATGCTATTTTCACCCGATATTAAGTGATGTTTTTTACGATAAAGTATTTTGTTTTGAGTACTAAAATCGTTAGGATCTTCGCTGAACAAAATAATATCCACAAACTCATCGAATGGCTGTTCTGTTTCTTCACCGTTACCATCCGCTTCAAACTGTTTGGCTGATATTGTTAGCGTTAAACTATATTCATTATCTTTTTGCTTTCTTAGTTCGGTGTCAACTATCTTCAAATCATAAATGCTGATTTGATTAAACTGATCATCAATAAAGGTAAAATCCTCTGGTAAAGCAACAGATTTGAGAGCAGCGACTAAATCAAGTGTGGTCGGTTGTAGCGAGTCACTGAACCTATATTTGGTAATAAGCTCCTTTAATGCATGGTTCATATTTTGCTCGCCTATTCTTTCACGCAAAGCCATCATTACAACAGAGCCTTTTCTGTAATGAATATACTGCTGATTTTCTGCACGCAGCAGCGGCATTTCTTCAAGATATTCATTGGCTCTGCCACGTAAATAGCTATCCAACTCGAAGGTTAAGAATTTACGTATTTTCTCTTCACCATATTTTTTTTCTACTACCATCAGAGCGGCATATTGTGAAAGGGACTCAGATAAAACAGCACTTCCTTGCACATTTGCAGCGTTGAGTTGGTGACCAAACCATTGATGCGCAACCTCATGGGCTGTCACATAGTAAACGGGATCAATTTCCTTGTTATTACGTAAGTCCGTTATAAAACCTATATTTTCTGAATAAGGTACGGTATTTGCAAAACTTTGTGCAAAGCTTCTATAGCCAGGAAATTCGATAATACGCAGTTGTTTATGCTGATAAGGACCAAATGCTTTAGTAAAGTAGTCGAGTGAATCTTTTGATGATTCGATCATGCGCTCAACATTCCAAAAGTGTTCTTTGTGGTAATAAACAGCAATTTCTACGCCGTTATGAATTTCCGTCTTAACCTCTAGCTTGGCCGACATTATATTAAAAAAATTAACCATCGGGCTATCCATTTCGTATTGAAAATAGCGTCGACCGTCTTGCTCCCATTCATTTTTTAAGTATCCAGGTGCAATCGCAAACTGCTCTTCACTCGTTGACAAGGTCGCTTTAAAATCAATTAAAGCAACTTGTGGTCCAAAGAAGCTTTCATTATAGCGACTCTCATCTTCAAGTAAGTAAGCTCTGCGAGGCGGCCCTAAATCGCGTTTTCTGCGTTCATGTTGATCTGCAATATAAAACCCCTGATCTACGCCAAATGAAGGATACAAACTGTAGTTAGCAATAAAAGTACCATTGCCAATAACCTCTGTATCCTCACCTCTATCTTTGAATCCTGTATGCTCGCGCAAAACTGTGATGATTCCGCTGCGCTGTTCACCTGGTTCCATCGGCTCATCAAATGTAAACCAAGCGACATCAAGTTCGCCAACGCGTTTACCCAAACTGCCGCCTTCAATCGTCACTTCTGATACTGGACTATGTTTTGGGTGATTAACTAAAAACGTCTCAATAGGTTTATCAGAACGATTCTCGACTATAATCTTGGTTATTGTTTCTATTCTGCGTACATTTGGAAAAATCGCGATTTCAGCATCTATGGAAATAATAATAGGCGTGGGGTCATCTTCAAATTTGAGGAATTCCTTCTCATAAAACTCGCTCTCGGTAAGCGCTTGGTCTTGAGTCGTAAATTTATTTAATACTTTTGTGTTGTAATGAATTATCGAACCAGAGCTAAAGAATAAAACCACACAGACGGAGATAGTAATAAAGCCGCCTTTACCTATCTCGTAAGGTAACATCGCAAATCTGGCTCGCAATCCACTGTGTGGACCACGACGCCATAACCCAAAACTGACGATGCTAAAAACCACCGCAAGTGACGACCAATACAATAAATACCAGTTTTGGGTCGTCAGCGTCCAGCCATAACCATTCATGTCGGAATATTGTAATATGGGTGCAAGGGCATACTGAAACATATTGTGCTCAATACCAATTTGGCTAAACACGATAGAAACAAAGAAATAACCCACAAATAACAACATACCTATGTACTTGCTAGAGCTCATTGTTTGAAGAAGAAATGAAAGCACGATAAGAAGGATCAAACCACTCGCTCCGAAATAAAACAAGGAAACGATATATTGCAGTATGTCTAGGTTGGTATAACCTAAAATTAGTTGGTTAGTTATTGTTGCCAGCATGCCAATCAAAAATATACTGACAATGACAACACAAACAGCGATGAACTTAGACAGCCAATAGGTTATGTTAGCAACTGGCATACTATCAGTAATATCCCCCATACCAACTGATCGTTCGCGCCAAACTACTTCAGCACCGTAATAAGTGATAACGATAATATTCACAAGACCAAAGGCATTTTGGATAAGCTGCACCATGGTTTGTGTCAATGGCCAATTGGATGCGCCGTAAAAGCCTTTTGGGTCAAAAAACTGAGCAACTAAGTTGAATGCACAAAACAGCATAAGGACTGGAAATGCAGGACTAAATACAATTTGTTTAATTTCGAATTTAGTCCTAATCATCAATTGTTGAATGCCCGCGCCTGGCTGGTATTTTACTTTGCTTAGTGTTGTGGCGGGCATTTCAACTCGCGTATTATCTTTGCTCTTCTTTTCTTTTGTCGACTTCAATGTTAACGGTGAAAATAAGTGACCAAAAGCGAATAAGCTAGCTACCCCAATACCGATCCAAAGTACTCTGTTTATAATGACTTCTGGGGTCAGTTGCACCGTCAACGTATTTTTATCAAACGGCGTCCAATAACTGGTAACTTCACTGAATGTATTTATACCAAAGGGATCTATAATTGCGAGGATCTGTCGTTGATTTGGTTCGTCGAAAATGGCCGCGGATACAACATAAATGATCAACAAACCTAAGGCTGTAAGATAAACCGCCATAATACTTCTAAAACGCAACGCTATTGCGTAAAACAAGGTAGATAGAACAAAGATAGTGGTGACTGCATAAATAAGAAAAGGTGCGAAGTAAAATGCAACATTAAAGTCTCCTAGCCTCTCCTGATCCAACCATGGCATAAACGACCCAATAAGCAGGGCAAGTGGCACCATAGCAAATACTGTCACGCAGACTAAAAACGCACCAAAAAATCGACCCAATTGATATGCGGTAGCTGGTATCGGTTTTGTACAAATAATCTCAGCCATCATAGACGTGTCATTTCTACTAGCCGTATTAGCAACAAAATTGACCACCACAAACATTGCAAAGAGACCAAAATTGAGCATTGTGCTAGCGATGGTATAGGGGCTATTTAAATTAGTATTACCGCCGACTCCCGCGGTTATTTCCTCGATAGTGATGGTTAAGTAAGGAAGTAAGAAAAATACAAGGCAAGTGACAATAAAAGAAGGCTGTTTGGTGTAATAACGCCATTCAAAAGCGAGCATCTTTAAAAACATGATGTTCCCCTTAAGCCGCGTTGGTGCGCTGTTTATACAACGTAGAAAAATATACATCTTCTAAATTAGTTGGTGCGGACTCAAATCCCTCAGGTGGCTTTTCAGCCATGACATGAACGACGGTTCTGCCAGCAAACAAACGTTTTGATATCAATGCCATATTCGCTTCAATTTCTTTTGTTTCATCCATGGTGACGACTTTTCGCCAGATTTTTCCTTCGAGGTTGTTAGTTACTTCAATCGGATTACCTTGCAGCAGTATTTCGCCTTCACCTAATACAGCCATGCCAGAACACAACTCAGAAACATCATCCACTATATGGGTAGACAATATAATGACTTTATCCTCGCCTAGTGTGACTAATAAGTTATGAAAGCGATTGCGTTCCTCTGGGTCTAGTCCCGCTGTAGGTTCATCTACAATGAGCAAATCGGGATTACCCAATAAAGCTTGGGCGATACCAAAGCGTTGGCGCATTCCTCCGGAGAAACTACTCACTGCATTTTTGCGATGTTGGAAAAGGTTTACATGAGCAAGTAGACCGTTAACCGCCTCTTGACGTTCAGCTTTATTAGCAATACCTTTTAAAATAGCCAAATGATCAAGTAACTCGTACGCGCTAATTCGAGGATAAACACCAAAGTCCTGAGGCAAATAACCTAAGCGGCGGCGCAACTCGTTCGGTTGAGACAAAACATCAAGCCCATCAAATGTAATAGTGCCGGCGTCTGCCTGCTGCAATGTAGCTATGGTTCTCATTAACGACGACTTGCCTGCACCATTGGGTCCTAACAATCCAAATAAGCCATTTGGAATAGTAATATTCACATCTTTCAATGCTTTTACACCATTGTCATACGTTTTGGTAATCCCTGAGATACTTAACATAGCGCCCTCTTTAACCATTTATTATTATATTATTATATTATTAATTGCTGCGTAAGTAGCTTATGCCAAAAGAATCATACCAACAACAATAAACTAACCTAAAACATGACTCTTTAGCAACGTTCTCAATTAACAGCGTTAGCGCAGAACGTGAAACACTTAGGTCGAGATTAACGAATTAATTTCTGAATCTTTTCATAAAAAAACGGCCATTCCTTTTTTGAAATGACCGTTTTTAAATCAATAGTCAGTAATCTGTAGCCAGTTAGCAGCTCCTAGCGAGAAAGGCTCGAATACTCATCATAAGTACCTTTAAAGTAATTAAGCTTTTGGCCTTTAACTTCAATGATACTGGTTGCTAATGTCGAAACAAATTCTCTATCGTGGCTAACAAATATAAGGGTACCATCAAAGTTTTTCAATGCTTTATTGAGTGCTTCAATCGCTTCCATATCCATGTGGTTAGTCGGTTCATCCATGATAAGTACATTAATATCCAACATCATCAACTTGCCAAACATAAGTCTGTTTTTCTCGCCACCCGAACATACGTTAACTTTTTTGTTTACGTCGTCAGAAGTAAATAACAAACGACCTAATATCGCTCTAACTGCCAAGTCATCATGTTTTGGAGTTCGCCATTTAGACATCCAATCGAACAAAGTGATGTCAGCTGAAAAGTCTTCGGAGGTGTCTTGCGGGCAATAACCAATAGTCGCGTTTTCTGACCATTTAACAATGCCGCCATTAACTTTTAATTCTTCGACTAAACAACGCAAAAATGTGGTTTTACCTGCACCATTTTCACCAATAACGGCTAACTTTGAACCCGCTTCTAATAGGATTTCATTACTATTAAATAACGTTTCGCCATCAAAACCATGAGATACATTAGTTAACTCAAGCGCTAAACGATGAAGTTTCCTATGCTGCTTGTAACTGATAAAGGGTGTTTGACGACTTGAGGAAATAATTTCAGTTAATTCTATTTTTTCTAATTTTTTGGCGCGAGATGAAGCTTGTTTCGCTTTCGAGGCATTTGCGGAGAAGCGTGCGACAAAACCCTGAAGCTCTTCAATTTCAATAGACTTTTTGTCATTTTCACGATGTATTTGTTCTTGCGCTAATGCCGCAGCCGCCATATATGACTCATAGTTTCCTGGGTAAATGCGTAATTCACCAAAGTCGATATCCGCCATGTGTGTGCACACTGAATTTAAGAAATGGCGATCGTGCGACACGATAACCATTGTACATTTACGCTGGTTCAGCACGTCTTCTAACCACTTAATAGTATAAATGTCCAAGTTGTTAGTTGGTTCGTCCAAAAGTAGTATGTCAGGGTTTGAAAATAACGCTTGAGCAATAAGTACTCGCAGTTTGAGGCCTGGAGCAACTTCAGACATCAGGCCGAAATGATATTTTTGATCAATACCGGCTTCGACTAAAAGCTCAATTGCTCTTGTTTCTGCAGTATAACCATCCATTTCAGCAAACTCTGATTCCAAATCAGCGACCTTCATCCCATCATCTTCAGACATGTCTGGCAAAGAATAGATGCGATCTCTTTCTTGTTTTACTTCCCAAAGGTTGGCGTCACCCATTATGACCGCGTCAACTACTGAAAATTTCTCGAAGGCAAATTGATCTTGGCTCAATGTTCCTAGCTTTTCACCTGGAGTAATAGATATATTGCCTGAAGTTGGCTGAAGCTCGCCTGTCATGATTTTCATGAAAGTAGATTTACCACAGCCATTTGCACCGATGAGTCCGTAACGGTTGCCGTTACCGAATTTAGCTGATATGTTTTCAAAAAGTGGCTTAGCGCCAAACTGCATGGTAATGTTTGCTGTAGTAATCAAAGAAACGTCCGAATATAAAAATTAGTAAAGTGGCAAAAAGCGTTGCGCACTATTGTTGAAAATCGCGCGCACTATACATGATTATTGCTTTTTATTAAACCTTCAATAACGGATGAATGGCTTTCATTTAGGCAGTTTAAGGCTGATAAGCGCTATAAAGTTGATAACCCTTAGTATATACTCGTTTGTTCAATTTCGTGACAAGTAAATTATGATCCACAATGACGTCCTACGCCGCTTACGTTTCGCCCTAAAACTTAACGATGGTTCCGCTATAGACCTATTCAAGTTGGCAAGTTATGACATGGAAACCGAATATTTACAGCGGATCATGAAAAAAGAAGAAGAGCCTGGCTTTATTCTTTGCCGCGACAAAATCATCTCTCTATTTTTAGACGGTTTGATTATTAAAAGGCGCGGCAAGCAAGACGGGGTTGAACCTCAAGTATTAAAGGGTGATGAGCGTATAACGAATAACGAAATACTGCGTAAAATTAGAATTGCAATGTCTTATCGCGATGACGATATGATTGAAGTGCTTAAATACGCCAATTTTCGTTTCAGTAAAGGCGAACTATCGGCGCTATTTCGCAAACCTGATCACCGCAGCTACAAGGCTTGTGGAGACCAGCTTCTCAGAAACTTTCTACAAGGCATGGTTAAAAAATACCGACCTGATGCGAAAAAGAATGAAGCTCCAACATTTACCGCAAAGAAGTAATTAGTCTATTTTGATAAGCGCTATGTTTGTGTTTACTATTGAGCCAAAAAATACGCACATTCAATTTCTGTGCAGTAGTGATGCTTTAATGATTTTTGTCTAATTGCAGATTTTGGGTTATTTCACCTTGAGGTGTGGCGCCAATCATAAAATTCTAATGGAAACGGTCCTTCAATAATGTATTGGATAAGGCGCAAAACTCCCCAAACGCATGTTTTTCGCTAAGCCTTAAATTAATAATTTAAGGCTTTATACCCAGGGCTATCTTAATCACTGCATCAAGTTCTTCCCAATCCTTAAGACCGTTTGTTGGTCTTAACTGCGTAAGATAAACAACAATGACTCCGTCCTCAGGTCGAACATAATATTTTGAATTATAGGCTCCACCCCATTCGTATTGGATTGTTCTGCCTTTTAAATCACCTTCCTTACCCATTGTTAACGCAAAACCATAACCAAAAGCATCGATCCGATCCCATGGCATATCAATGTAAGGTATTTGATCACTGGTCATGAGAACTACAGAAGATGGTGATAATATTTTGGTACCGTTCAAAGTGCCTTGATTCAGTAACATTGAGAGTAATTTTGTATAATCACTAGCGGTTGAGACTAGCCCAGCGCCACCCGAGTATGCTTTCATCGGACCATCAATATAATGACCTTGGCTAACCATAAAAGCCTCTGTGTTATCGGTATCATTTGCTCTTTTTATATTGCTAGCAGTAGCATTATAGACAGCTGCAAGGCGACCTACTTTACTTTTCGGTATATAAAAATGTGTGTCAATCATCCCCAATGGCCCCGTAATTTCAGTCTCCAAAAAATCTTTCAAACTGTTTCCTGAGATGATCTCAATTATGACACCGAGTAGATCTGTATTGTAACCATATATGAACGCTGAACCAGGTTGACCATGTTGAGGTAATGTTGTGATCGGAGCCAACGCTTCCTTCATGCTCTGATCTTTATCAGCAAAGTACCAACCGTAAAGACCGATGTCCTTCCATTTATCTTCATTTTCACCCATCCCATAGCTTATGCCAGAAGAGTGGGTAAGAAGATCATGAATTGTGATTTCACGAACTGCAGGTGCCGACGAGAGAGACTTGTCTTCGTTTACGACTAATACTGTAGTACTTTTAAAGGAAGGAATATATTTGGAGACAGGATCTGATAAATTTAATAGTCCACGCTCTTTTAAGATCATGACGCCAACAGATGTTAGTGCTTTTGTTTGAGACGCAATGCGAAAAAGACTATCAAGTTTCATTTCTCGTTTTGCTTCAATATCTTGTTTACCAGCGGCAAAATGTAAGACTTCCTTACCATCTTTCATTACAATAATGACGCCTCCGGCAAGTTTATTTGTTTCCACATATGCATTTAAAATACTCTTTGTTGCCGTGAAGTTATAATCTTTAGCGTATAGAGCCGGATTAAAAAAGAGTAAGGCTAACAAAGCGATACTCTTTATTTTATTACTGTAAGTAATCTGAATTTTTTTCGACGTCATAGCCATCTTCACCTGTTAGCTTTTAGAATCTATATTACAAAATCAGCCGCATTAAACAACTTCATTTTGCTTCCGTCATAATTGCATCAAGCCCGTTTTAGCGAACGCATTTATTGTTTATATTAGCGCTAATTTTATGAGAACTTAAAAATAGCACTTAGAATAGAATGTTAATCATGACGGAAGGACAACACATACCAACCCATTTTTCAAGATTGAAAATAATGAAAGACGTCATTCATTCAGAGGAACGTGCAGTTAATCTCACTGTTTCGCTGTTTAAGAGGCCCTTTGATGCTCAACTCGCCATAAGTCTTCCTCCGCAGCAAATACAGGGATATTCTCGTAAATACTAGGCGTTATAAAAGCGGACTTTGGGTTCATCGATTGGCGGTTGTGGTTATGCTGATAAGTGACCACGTTTACATTCACCAATATTGACTCAATGGCGTTATCCTCAGCTTAAACCGATGATGATTCGGTCTCTAATTACTTGATAAGACAACTTGATGAACGCGAATATTGTCTATTTCAGCAATGCGAATTTCATCGCTAATTTGCTTACCGACAATCCCCTTCGCTATAGCATTTTTAACTATTTGCTTTGCATCAAGCCTTTGTAAAGAGCGTAAATATGATTTCGCAATATCAACTTGAGGGTAAGGATTATTCACCATTGTGGGCCCTCGGCCCTGCGCGTCACAAAGACACGCATTTAAGAATTGTAAAAAGCGATCTTCATTTTTAACGGCATTCATATTATCAAGCAAAAATGTATGTATATTTTCAGGTGTGAGCTCTCTAATTCTATGACACTGAGTATGATTTTCACTCATCAGCTTAGCTATTTCAGTGAGTTTCTTCGGTATTTTTAAACGCTGAGAAAAAGCTTCTATGACCTCAATTCCAAGCTGTTCGTGTTGATATAAATTCCCATATTTGTCGAAGGCTACTGGCTTACCAAAGTCATGCGTTAGTGCCGCAAACCGAGTAGGTAAATCAAAATTTAAATCGGCAGCGCGCTGCACAACTAACATCGTGTGAACAAACACATCACCCTCTGGATGATGCTTAGCGGGTTGAGGGACGCCTCGCATATTTGCCAACTCAGGAAAAATATCAAAATCTATCAACGTTTCGAAAAACAAATGCGGATACGGTTCCATTAGTGCACGTTCAGTTTCTTTATATACTCGCTCTGCGACTAAGTGAGTTAGTTCACCGTGGTTATGCATGTCACGCATCAGCTGCTTAGTTGACTCATGAATATGCCATTGTGGTCCTAAACGAGCATAAAATCTAGCGACTCTTAATACTCTAACTGGGTCTTCCGCAAAGGCGTCCGTGGTAT
>JAWUVZ010000088.1:0-38086 GCA_034112105.1 Glaciecola sp.
ATTAAAGAAAAAAATGCAAGCGAAAAGTGAGAAACCAGTAGTAAAAGCGAAAAAAGCTTAATTATGGTGTAAACTTAGTCGTATAGTACAGTACATTTTTAAAGAGAATATTGTCTTAGTAAGACGAAAAGTAGCGGTACATGGAGTGCCGCACCATTCTCTCCATTTAGTCCGTCAATAGGAGAACTATCGTGGGCGAATTATCAGTTATTTTTGCAGGCGTTCCCTTAATTTTATTTACTTTGTTTGTTGCTCCCATTTGGCTAATTTTACATTACCGTAGCAAAAAACAAGTAAAACAGGGATTGTCTGAAGAAGAATTTGCGACCTTGCAACAGCTCGCAGAAAAAGCCGAATTAATGGCAGATCGAATTCAAACCTTAGAAAGCATTCTTGATGAAGAAACGCCGAAATGGAGAGAAAGAGCATGAAACCCGGAACCTCACTCTATCGCAACCCGAAAAATGGCAAAATAGCCGGTGTTTGTGCTGGTATTGCCGATTATTTTAAGTTGGAAATTTGGTTAGTAAGAATTTTAACAATCACTGCATTTTTCTTGTTAGGCGGTTCTTTTGTTCTTGTAGCCTACATAGCAGCCTGGTTTATTTTAGATAAAAAGCCTAATGGCTCTATATCGACGAACGGCGAAAATCAGTATTCGAATACAGTCAACGCAGGATCCGCTAATAAAGTTTGGCGAAAAACGGGTGATTTAGGACCAAGCGCAGACGGTAGAATTGAAGTTAAATCACGCGTTTGGCAAGCAGGTGAACCTCCAAGAGAAGCGTTTTTTGATATACAGGAAAGGTTCAGAGTAGCTGAGCTCAAGTTACGTAAGTTAGAAGGTTATGTCACTTCTAAAGAGTTTGAACTTAATCGAGAGATCAGTAGACTGTAAGTCTTTAAATTACACAATATTAATTTAAGTACCCTCCCTTTTTGATACCACATATTTGTGGTATTTTTTTGTTTTTATTGGGTTTAAAGCTAAATGTGTAAATTTAAAATTACAAAACGACAATTTTAGGGGGTTATTAGAAAAGGTAAGAACATCGTTATTCGTTAAAAGTTAGTTAACATCAATGGGTCGAAATCAATTGAATGATTAAATGTTATGTTAAGTGCACCACCGAAGAAAACGCAGTATGTTTCTCGCCAATCTGACGAAAATGGCATAATTCACTGGTCAAATGATGAAAATCAAATTTGGCAAGAGCTGTATAAACGCCAAGTCGCTTTATTACCAGGGCGTGCATGCGAACAATATATGCAAGGCCTTGATCTTTTAAAGTTATCGCAAGACCGTATTCCCCAGCTAAAAGATATCGATGAAGTGTTGATGCGTGAGACAGGTTGGAAAACGGCCGAAGTACCGGCACTCATTAACTTTACTGATTTTTTTACATTACTTGCTAATAAGCAGTTTCCTGTTGCAACTTTCATCAGAAATAAAGAAGACTTTGATTACCTGCAAGAACCTGATGTTTTTCATGAAATATTTGGGCATTGTCCTTTGCTAACTAATCCCGCATTCGCTCACTTTACGCACACCTACGGAAAATTAGGTTTAGCGGCGAGTAAAGAAGATCGCGGTTATTTAGCTCGTTTATATTGGTTCACGGTAGAATTTGGTTTGCTAAAAACAAAGGACGGACTGCGTATTTATGGTGGCGGTATATTATCCTCTCCTGGGGAAACTCATTATGCGCTAGAAAGTGATATTCCGCACAGATACGACTTAACACCGGTTGATATTTTGCGAACTCCATATCGTATCGATATTATGCAACCACTTTATTATGTGCTTGAAGATTTCGATAATCTGTTTGATATTGCCCAAATGGATATCATGACATTAGTAGAACAAGCGAAAAAGTTGGGCCTATTTGAGCCTAAGTTCCCTCCTAAAAAGAAACTTGCCAGTTAATCTAAAATAAAAAATGCGTTGAATCTGTCTATCCTCATATGTAACATCAGGTCTCAACGCGTAACCTCGATACTGATCTAGGTCGACGGATTAACGTATAATCTATCACTAAGTGAATTTAATCACCTTGGGGTGACTTTTCGGGCAACTACTAAACTCATGCGATTAGAAATAAACTGTCAAGATAGGCTTGGAATTACGCAAGACGTCCTGGATATTCTAACGGAATATCATATCGATTTGCGCGGTATAGAAATTGATGAAGTAGGGAAAATATTTTTAGATTTTCCTACCATCGAGTTCGAAAACTTTCAGCATTTGATGCCTAAACTTCGGCGAGTAGAAGGCATTGTGGATGTTAAAACAACTCCATTCATGCCTATTCAACGGGAAAGAAATCAATTACGAGCACTGCTTCAGACATTGCCGGATCCATGCTTTTCGACTGACACGTCGGGTAAAATTATATTATTTAATGACGCTGTAGCGAGTGGACTAGAACTTAAGCCTGAGCTGATATTGCAATTGAATATTGATGAAGTGCTGTCTGGTTTTAACATTACCAAATGGCTCGAAGGCAAAGAAATATATGCGCAAACGCACAGAGTTAAGTTTATAGAGCAAGATTACATTGCTGATATTTTGCCAGTTGATGTGCCTGACAATGACAAAAGTATAATCGCGGGTGCTGTTATAATCCTCAAATCGGAATCTCGATTAGGAAAACAGCTTAATGTATTTAATAAAACAACATCTAACTGCTTTGACTCATTCCAAGCGGTAAGCCCGGTAATGAAAAAGGTGATACGCGATGCCAAACGCATGGCCGAACTGGATGGGCATATGTTGATATATGGTGAGTCTGGAACCGGGAAACAAAGTATTGCAAGGGCGTGTCATGACAGCAGTCCGCGCGTTGAAGGTGAGTTTCACATTTTGAATTGCGCCTCTTTACCTGATGACGTGGCAGAAACTGAATTGTTTGGTGTTGAGCAGAGCCAGTTTACAAGCGCAGCGTCTAAACTTGGCCTAATTGAATTAGCATCCGGCGGCACCCTTGTTTTGGATGAAATTTCAGAAATGTCGCAACAACTGCAATCTAAGTTATTGCGGGTTATAGAGGATGGCTATTATCGTAAAGTCGGTCATAACCAAACTATAAAAGTTGATCTTCGGATTATTTGCACAACTTGCAAAGATTTATCTGAGGCGGTTGAAATCGGCACATTTAAAGAAGACTTATACTATCGGTTAAATGTTTTGGCCTTAGTTCTTCCTCCACTTCGTGAACGAAAAACAGATATTATTCCGCTGTCCGAAAATATTGTTCGGACGCACAGCAATAAGTTGGGGATCCGCTCGCCTAAGCTGAGTAAATCTTGTGTTGATTATTTACAAGCTTACCCATGGCCAGGCAATGTAAGACAATTAAAAAATGCCTTATATAGAGCAATAGCATTGATGGATGGTAACGAAATTACCAAAGAGGCTATTCAACTGCCTAGCTGCAGCACTACGGTGAACTATATTGATGAGAACTTTGAAGGTACTTTAGAGAATGAAGTTAAGAAGTTTGAAAAAGATTTATTGAAACGGCTTTATCCTTCCTATCCGAGTACTCGACAGTTGGCGCGCAAGCTCGGATTAAGCCATACGGCGATCGCAAACAAGCTACGCGAATATGGCATTAGCAAGGCAACTGTAAAGTATTAATTACGTTATGTTCCTTTAGCCCCCCGTTTTGGGGCTTTTTTTTGATTTTTTTTCAGTGACCTAGTCCAGAAATTCAAGGTGTTTCATTCTGTTTTCAGCGCTATAATAGTACTAACTCAATAACAACTTGCAAAGCGATGTAAAATGAATGGCGACGCAAGCCACGTCTTCTTTTCAAGTTGTCCAGTGAATGATGAAATAAATTAAAGGTTGAAGGAATGAAATTAGCGACTTATAAAAACAATACACGTGATGGCAAGTTGATGCTCGTAAGCCGCGACTTAACAAAAGCAATTGAAGTTGCTGATATTGCATTAACTATGCAAAAAGCATTAGATAACTGGCAAACCATTCAACCTCAACTGCAAGCTCGTTATGAAGCGTTAAATGAAGGTAGTTTGGGTGCTGAAAGTTTTGATGAGGCACTTTGTGAAAGCCCATTACCTCGCGCTTTTCAGTGGGCAGATGGCAGTGCTTATGTTAACCATGTCGAACTGGTCAGAAAGGCCCGTGGTGCAGAAATTCCAGCCTCATTTTGGACCGATCCGTTAATGTATCAAGGTGGTTCAGACGATTTTATTGGTCCTCGAGATGACGTGTTACTGCCATCGGACGAGTGGGGTATTGATTTTGAGGGCGAAGTAGCCGTTGTAACCGATGACGTTCCAATGGGCGTTTCGCCAGCAAATGCAGCGCAGCATATTAAATTACTGATGTTAGTTAACGATGTATCCCTACGCGGTTTAATTCCTGGTGAGCTAGCGAAAGGGTTTGGATTTTTTCAGTCAAAACCATCGTCAGTATTTTCTCCTATCGCTGTAACCCCAGATGAGCTTGGCAATGCCTGGTCAGACAACAAAGTACATCTGCCATTGGTGTCTCATTACAATAGTGCTTTGTTTGGTAAGCCGCAGGCTGGTGAAGATATGACCTTCGATTTTTCGCAACTAGTTGCTCATGCTGCAAAGTCGCGTAACTTAGGTGCGGGTGCAATTATTGGTTCAGGTACTGTTTCAAATAAACAAGGCACCGAACATGGCTCTTCGATAGCTGAAGGTGGTGTTGGTTATTCTTGTATTGCCGAAGTTAGAATGATAGAAACTATTCGGGATGGTAAACCTTCAACGCCATTTATGTCCTTTGACGACTCTATTCGTATCGAAATGTTTGACCGTAATGGCCTGAGTATTTTTGGTGCAATTGACCAAGTTATCAAGAAATCTGCTGTAAACTAGCGCTCCGATAGGGTAAACAATGAGTCTTAAATTATATGGTTATTGGCGTTCTTCTGCATCCTATCGCGTAAGGATAGCGATGCATTTAAAGCAACTTGATTTTGACTACTTGCCAGTGCATTTAGTCAAGGGTGGAGGAGAACAAAAAGAGGGTGCTTACAGAAACATGAATCCGTCTATGTTAGTCCCTACTTTTGTTGACGACGACGAGGATATTGTACTGAATCAATCGTTAGCCATAATAGAATATTTAGATGATAGATATCTGGGCACGCCGATGCTACTGCCTACTCATGCTGCTGACAAAGCAAGAGTGAGGGCTGTGGCGCAAGATATTGCGTGTGATGTTCAACCTGTTACAAATTTGCGTATTTTGCAAGCTCTCCACTCTGATTTTGCAGCGAGTAGTGAGCAAACTCAAGCCTGGTGTGTAAAATGGATTGAGTTAGGATTTAATGCACTAGAGAAAAGACTCGCAACACGGTCTGGTAAATATTGTTTTGGGTATGACGTAACGTTGGCTGATGTTTGCCTTGTTCCTCAAGTTTACAATGCGCTGCGATTTCAAGTCGACATGCAACGGTATCCATTGATTCAAAAAATCCATGATAATTGCAATGAACTAGATGCATTTCAAAAAGCAAAGCCTGAAGCGCAAACGGACGCTCCTTAGCTGACAAAAGAGACAGCAGAGTTATATATTTTTAATAGGTAACTCTGTCGTGTTTTTAACTTGCTTTAGCGCAAACGTTGAACTTAAATGATCAACTAATGGTAGGTGAGTGAGTTTATTTTTGAGCAATTGCTCATACTCTTCGATACTCTCAACAATAACCTTCAATAAATAATCTTTTTCGCCACTAGTGGTGTGACACTCAACTATTTCTACAATTTCCTGAACTGCTCTTTCAAAATCTACAAGGGAGTCACCATCATGGTTTTTTAACGTAACGTAAATAAAAACCGAGACACCAAGGTTTAGCTTTTTACTGTCTAGCAATGTGACTTTTTGACGAATAACCCCGTCAGCTTCCATGCGTTTAACTCTGCGCCAGCAAGGGGTATGAGATAAACCTACATATTGGCTGAGTTCTGCCATGGATACTGTAGCGTCTCTTTGCATAACTCTGAGAATTTCACGATCAAACTTATCTAGCTTCATTTTTATTCCGTGGTGAGTGATGTATCACTTCTGATTTTAGGATTATAGGATAGATATCCTATAAATAGAAAATAATAAATACATTTAGATAACAACTTTATTTCAGATAAGTGTAAATCGCAAGATACGTCCGCTAGTTCATCAGCTACAATCACCGATGAGTTATTGCGATCAAAAAATGCATGTCAAGGCTACACAGATTGAAAATAATAAAAACAAAAAAGTAACAATTCTAATAATAAGGTATATATGTCAGTTTTCGACCACCGAGAGTTTGCAGATCATGAACAAGTTTCGTTTTACCACGACAAAGCAACCGGCTTAAAAGCAATTATTGCGGTGCATAATACAAATCTAGGACCCGGACTAGGTGGTTGTAGAATGTGGAATTATGCTAATTCTGAAGAAGCGTTGACCGACGTGTTACGCTTATCTAAAGGGATGACGTATAAAGCGGCAATGGCAGGACTACCTCAAGGCGGTGGCAAGGCGGTTATTTTTGGTGATCCTCGTAAAGATAAAACGTCTGAGATGATGCGCGAAATGGGCCACTTCGTCGACACCTTCAAAGGGAAGTACATTACAGCGGAGGATTCTGGCATTGCAGTGTCTGATATCGTTTCTATGTCGAAGAATACAGAGCATGTTAGCGGTACTTTTTCCAAGTATAGCTTTGATGGTAGTGTTGCCGATGGTAATCCTGCTCCTGCTACTGCTTATGGCGTATTCGTTGGTATTAAAGCGGCTGTCAAGCATGTCTATCAAACTGATTTACGCGGTAAGAAGGTCGCGATCAAAGGTGTTGGCCACGTTGGCATCAGATTAGCGGAACATCTCCACAGAGAGGGCGCAAAGCTTTATGTGGCCGATATATTTCCTGACGGCGTTAACAGAGCGGTTGCAGAGTTTGGTGCAACGCAAGTTAGCGTCGCTGAAATTGATTCGTTAGATGTGGATGTGTTCGCTCCATGCGCGCTAGGTAACGCGATTAACGAGCAGAATATCGATCATCTCAAAGCTCGCATTATTGCAGGCGCGGCAAATAACCAACTAGCGTCTGACAAAATGGGCGTAAAATTGGCCAATAAAGGTATTTTGTATGCACCTGACTATGTCATTAATGCTGGCGGTATTATCGATATTTTTCACCAACGTTCAGATAGTAGTGCAGAAAAATTACGGGAACATTTAAATCAGATTGGCGAAACTTTACAAACTATTTTTGTCGCAGCACAGAAGAACGGTTTAGCTACCGCAAAAGTAGCTGATTCGTTAGCTGAATTAAAATTTAAATAAATTAGTTTGCAGCGGTTGCAAGTAACCACATAAATCGGCATACTCCACGCCGTCTTGAAGTCGAGACGGTTTCTATGGTGAGCCTTGGTTCTCTCGCAATGATATTTTGGAAACTCGGTCAGGCCCGGAAGGGAGCAGCCGTACCGAAGGACTCATGTGCCGAGATGTGGCTAGGGCTTGCCACCCAATCTTTTTATCCCTCGTTTTATTCAGATGCATTCTTTTTCGGATGTGTTTTTAGATATTCGCTAGCGGTAGATACTGCGTGTGACACGTTCATCTCCATTTGCGTGCGTTCCGATATAGGTAGAAAAAATGCCATGTCCACTTCATATCGAATATACCTTGGTGGTAACTGATTTAATACTAAGCATGTGAGGTCGGTTATAAAGTCTACTGTTTGACTGCGGTAAAAGCCAAGCGCCTCGATTTTTTCTAAGACCAAGTGTTCATAATAGTTGTGAATGTCATTATCCAGTTTCATATCATTACCCTCGTTATTTAATTGTCACTATTTGTATTCTAAGACATATTGACCAAAAATACGAAAATACACTGTTTGCCCACTTTTTGTTCATCCAATTTTAAATGGGAGTCTGTTTTTCACCCACACCTAAAATATAAGAATCTTGTAAACACTGAAAATAGCTTGTTTATACTTTCTTTAACTATGTAAAAATTGGTAACACTTGTTTTACCGAAGAATCAAGTGATAGCCAGCCTATGTCGCATTTTAATTGCATTTATTAGTGGTTATATTTTTTTTATTCTGGAAGGAAATAAATCACACAAAAATTTAACACTTAGCCCATCCGTTTTCTTGACATTTACATAACATCCTGTGACTATCTAAGGGGAGTGCATCGTTCTAATGAATGCACGACTATGATAATTATAATTTCGACGCCCTTTATTGTTAAGGGCGTGAACATCAAAACTATGGTTGGGAATATGTCCAAAATGAGCAAGAGAACTCAAATAGCGTCATGCGTTCTAGGTGCATTAGCACTGGGGAATGCTTCGATCGTCTCTGCAGATCAACTTCAGGATTTACAAAATGAAGAAGTTAAGATCCATAAAGCAGCAGCGCAATCTCAAGAAAAAATTAATAACCTTTTCGAGCAATCACAAGAATTGTTGGCGGAGTACCGAAACGTCATTGATTCAACTGAAAGCTTAAAGGTCTATAATGATTACTTGGCCAATTTAGTGGCAGACCAACAGCGTGGTATCGATTCCCTGCAACGGCAGATTGACTCAATCGATGAAACGAGGCAAAACATCGTTCCATTGATGTTTAACATGATTAACAGCCTTGAAGAGTTTATTAAACTCGATATTCCAATCAATATCGAGGAGCGTACTGCTCGCGTTCAAAGACTTCGTGACGTTATGTCAAATTCAAGCGTAACAGTAGCTGAACGATTCCGGCTTGTGCTTGAAGCATATCAGACTGAAAATGAATACGGTTCAAAAATTGAGACTTACGCTGGTACCATCGAAGATGGCGGCCAAGACGTATCGGTTGATTTCTTTAACCTAGGTCGTACTGCTCTATTAGCATTGTCTAAAGATCAGAAACACGCTTGGGCATGGGACAACGATGCACGTGGTTACCAAAAATTAGGCGATGAGTATCTTAATTCAATCATTCAAGCAGTGCGCATGGCACAGGGCTTGGTGCCTGAAGATCTTATCAAATTACCAATTAAAGCTGCGGAGTAAGTATAATGAAACCAACAATTAAAACGCTTGTTGCTGCAGCGGCAATGGTTTGTGTAGCGTCTTTCGCACAAGCACAGTCGTCAACAACATTGCAAGACCTACTACAGAAAGTAAAAGAACAGGGCACAAGTCAATCACGTGTTAATGATCAACGTGAAGCTGAGTTCCTTAAAGATCGTGCTGATAAACAAGGTTTGTTGCGTAAGGCTCAGGCCGCTATGCGCGCTGAAGAAGGCCGTGGTGATCGTTTAGCTCAATCGTTTTCTGCAAATGAACAAACATTAATCGACAAAGAAGTCGAACTTGATGTTGCAAAGGGTGACCTTGGCGAGATGTTCGGTGTTGTGCGTCAAGCTTCAGCTGATGCATATGGTCGAATTTCTACTTCAATCGTTAGTGCTCAGTATCCTGGTCGTGATGTATTCTTAGGTGAAATGTCTAATGACTCAAAAGGTCTACCGAATATTAGCGAATTAAAAGAGTTATGGTTTTCTCTTCAAACAGAAATGACGGCGTCTGGTCAAGTTGAAAAGTTTGAAACAGAAGTTCTTAATTTGGATGGTGGCAAAGAAACGCAAACAATACTGCGTATCGGTTCCTTCAATCTGGTAGGTAGCGAAGGTTATTTAGTTTACGATGATTCTAATGGCACAGTTCAACCATTGGGTCGTCAACCAGATGGTTACCAAGTAGCAACAACTCAAGATATTCTTAATGCGAAGGCATCAGATGGATTTATCCCTGTCTATGTGGATCCATCAAGAGGCGCAATCTTGAACTTGTTTAAGCAAAAAGCAACGATGACGGAAAGATATCATGCTGGTGGCCCCGTGGGTTACACAATCACGGTCATGTTAGCAATTGGTTTGGCAATAGGCTTGTTCAAATTCCTTACTCTTTCTGCTATTGGCGCGAAGATGAAGACACAGCTCAAGAATATTGATGCACCAAATATTAAAAACCCACTGGGTCGAATATTGACGGTTTATCAAGCAAACAAAGCTGCTGACGTTGAAACGTTAGAGTTAAAATTAGACGAAGCTATTTTACGTGAGTTACCAAGCGTAGATAGAGGCATCAATATCATCAAAATATTTGCAGCAATCGCACCATTGCTTGGTCTACTGGGCACAGTACTTGGTATGATTGAGACGTTCCAACAAATTACATTGTTTGGTACAGGTGACCCAAGAATCATGGCTGGTTCAATATCCATGGCGCTTGTGACAACAGCTCAAGGTATAATTGCAGCGTTACCACTTATTTTGGTTCATAGTGTTGTAGCTTCAAAAGCGAAGTCAATTGTTCATGTATTAGATCAGCAAACTGCTGGCTTCATTGCAACTAGCGCAGAGTCGGAGAAAGCTTAATATGATGTACCTGATTGGATTATGGGAATCTGTCAGGGACTTTATCGCTGCCGGCGGTGACGTACTTTATTTCGTCGCTGCTGCGCTCTTCCTAATGTGGGTTTTAATGGTTGAGCGTTATTGGTATTTGAGTTCAGTATTTCCAGGGGTTAAGAAACAAATTATAGCTGACTGGGATGCTAGAAAAGATACTACTTCATGGTATGCGCATAGAATTCGTGACACGTGGATTTCACAGGCGTCAGACGCTTTGGATGCAAGATTGCTTATCATTCGTACATTGGTGGCTATGTGTCCATTAATTGGATTATTAGGCACTGTAACCGGCATGATCGGTGTATTCGAGAGTATGGCAACACAAGGCACTGGTAACCCAAGAATAATGGCTGCTGGTATTTCGATGGCAACAATTCCAACAATGGCTGGAATGGTTGCAGCTCTTTCTGGACTGTTTTTCAGTTCACGTCTTGAAGCGAAAGCTAAAATGGCAAGAGAGACATTAGTTGATAGCCTGCCACATCATTAAGAGAGATTATCATGGGTCGTAAAGTAAGAGTTGAAGAAGAAGACGCTCAAATCGACATGACGCCGATGTTGGACGTTGTCTTCATAATGCTAATATTCTTCATTGTAACGACTGTTTTTGTTAAGCAAGCGGGTATTGATGTAAACAAACCCGAAGGCGAGACAGCAGTGTTATTGAAGAAGGCGAACATATTTATTGCGATTACCGAAAAGGGCGATGTTTGGATGGATAGACGCGAGATTTCAGTAGAAGCTGTCGCGGCTAATCTTGAAAAACTATTGTCAGAGCAACCTTCTGAAGTTGGCTTCATTCAGGCAGATGCCAAAGCCAAGCATGGCATAGTGGTAAAAGTTATGGATCAAGTGAAGGAAGCCGGTATCGACCGCGTTGCAATTGCGGTAAGGGGTTAATATGGTTAAATTTATAGTTTCCATTTTACTTGGTGCAGCCATTGCTTTTGGGCTTTTTGTTATTATGGCGAAATTGGTCCAAAATGACGGCAAGGCGCAAGAGGCGCTTCCTCCTCCACCTGTTATTGATATTGTCATGCAAAAGCCTGATGACGAAGTGCAGACACGTGTGAGAAAGCCACCGCCGCCACCGCCGCCCCCGCAAGAGCCGCCAAAAGTTGAATTAGTTGAGCCTGCTCAAGCTGATCCAAACTCTTCTGGCTTTAGCTTGTCAATACCCTCTGTAGACACTGGTGGTATTAGTAATGCAGTTGGTGGTATTGGTGGAATGCGTGATGGTGATGCTGCTCCAATTGTGCGTATTCCACCAGACTATCCACCCCAAGCTGCTCGTGATGGCAAAGAAGGTTGGGTGCGTTTGTCGTTCACTATTAATGAAGTTGGTGGCGTGGAAGATGTTGAAGTGTTAGATGCTGATCCAAAGCGAGTTTTTGACCGCAACGCAAAGCGTGCACTTCGCAAATGGAAGTATCGTCCACAAATTGTTGATGGTGTTGCTCAAAAACAGTTTGGACTCGAAGTTCAATTAGACTTTAAGCTAGGAGGACAATAAATTATGAAATTTAAATCTCTCAAAGCTTCATTGCTGCTTGGTTCTGCAATTGTGATGGGGTCTTACTCGACCTTATCATTAGCGCAAGCTAACCTGGCAGTCCAATGTCCAGGTTACAAGCCAGCAAAAACACAGTTGCTAGGTATGAAAGTAGGTAAGAAGCTGAACAAGGCATTCGAAGCTTACAACCAAGACTTGGTGAAAGAAGCTATTGATTTGTTATATGAAATTGAAGCGGATGAACCTTTTGATAGAGCTTCTGTCGACAGGTTTTTAGGTCAATTACTAGTTTCAGAGCCCGGCAAGAGAGCAGAAGCGGCGGATTACCTTGAACGTGCGGTGAAAACTAAAATATTAAACGATAACGACCACGCTCCTATCGTTAAATTAGTTGGCGATCTAAAGTACGAGGCTGGTGACTATGCAGAGGCCATATCGTGGTTCGAACAGTGGATGGAGTTCACTTGCCGAGACGACGGTATGACCTATCTTAAAATTGCTAATGCTTATAAAGAGATGAAGCAATTAGACAGAGTCATTGCGCCGGCAGACAAGGCGATTAAGTTCTTAGATCCTGCAAAAGAAACACCGTATGCAATAAAAATGAGTGTTTATTACGATCAGAAGAAATACACCGAGGCCATCGACGTTATCGAGACGGCACTTCAAGTTTTCCCTGATTCGAAAGCATGGTATAAGAATGCTGGGTTGTTTTATCAGATTACTGAAAACTACAAAATGGCGCTCACCATGTTTGAACTTGCTTATATGCAGGGTCACTTAACAACAGCGACTCAGCATAAACAGCTTGCTCAATTGTATAGCGTAAACGGTATACCGCATCGTGCGACTTTATTGATGGAAAAGCATATGAAATCAGGTTTGATACCTAAAGATAAAGCGTCTTTATCTGCGGTAGCAAACGCTGCGTTCCAAGCTCGTGAATTCGAAACAGCGGCATCGTATTTTGGCCAAGCTGCTAAGGTTGCATCTGATCCAGAGCTTTACCGTAGGCAAGGTTCAATGTTGTTATCAGCAGGTGATTATAAAGGCGCAGTCGAAGCGTTGAATATGTCACTCATTAACAATGAAGAAAGCGAGGGTAAAGTGCACTATGCTCTTATCGAAGCTCATTTCTATCTAGGTAATTACAAAGCAGCTATGGCTGCTGTGCAAGAAGCTAAGAAAGATTCAGGCATTCGCAAAAATGCATTGGCTTGGGAACCTTATATCAAGACGAAAGCTTCCAACAGAGGCATTAGAATCTAATTAGGTTCGCAATGTAAAAAAGCTCCATGATGGAGCTTTTTTTTTGTCAAAAACTAAATCAGCAGCACAGTTTATGACTAAGTACTTAATTTTCATAGGTGTTAGTTTGACGCTGTTGCAGTTGGTCGCCAGAGACCTCTGAAATCTTTTTGAGCTCAGCTTTGAGGCTTGAAAGTAGGTCTTCCTTAGTCTGTTTCGATAGATTCTTCTGGCTTGCTTGAATCAATAACTCGGACAGCTCTTGTGAATTATTCACACTCAATTTACTTAGTTCAAAGTAAATGCTAGCAGCAGTGTTAACCAAACTTCTTCTATTTTCAATAAACTGACTAATCCGCTGAAGGTGAACACTCGCAGCTGCAAAGCCCAAGTTTATCGACACGTTTAGTACAGGACGATGTTGACTAATAGTGTGAACTAATGAAGTTGAGTTAATGTTATTGCTGTTTTTCAACAGGTGACTTAAAAAGTAGTCTAAATCGTTCACGGCCACATCAACATACGAACTAAAAGTATGCTTAGCTCGCTCGCTTAATGTCATGAACATAATGCCACTATGTTCACCACTGGATGTATCTCTGCGAGCCCCCATTTTCAGCAACTTAAAACCCTGTGACTGCCAAAAAGTACTCAGCTCGTTAGTTAAGCCAAACGAGGTAGACAAGTAGTCAACGTCATTTTTCTGGGCTAGCACATTGATTTTTTGCAACAACACTTTACCTAGTCCTAAACGTCTAAGCTCAGGTTTGACTGCAATACGACTTATCCGCCAACTGTTGGCGGTTATAAACCAATCATTGCAAAAGGTCATCGCTAGATTTTGCGCAACTAAATGACCGTTAACTCTTCGTTGTGAGGAGATTATTCCTGCCAGCAATGGATCGTTTGGCGCAAATGCAATATTTCCCTCATGCACAATAATAGCAACCCCAGTAATTTTAAGGCTTGAATAAGACAAGCTAGCGCTGTTTGTCAATGCCACAATATGTTGGTCTGGAGAATCTAGAATTCGCATTAAATCATCAGGTGTTGTTTGGTAATGACTTTGTATTAATAAACTAAAAACCTGAGCAAGCATATTTTCATGCTCGATTAGCCACACCTTGTCTAACTGGTGAAAATAGGACTGTGGTGATTTTCTATCCATACTCGGCAATTGAGTATTAGGATGAAATGTCGCAAGCTGAAACTGCAAAGGTAGCGTGTCATCAACAAAAGGGGCAAATATGCGACTAAATACAGCTTCCAAACTATCCTCTTGGTACCAACGCAATGGAAGATGCAATTCAACACTAAAGAACGCATTACTTAGGGTTTGAAGTTTGGGTAAAACACGTATTTTAAAGCCCAATCCACTTCCTTCATATCCCGCAAGCGTTGTTGCCATGACAATCCGAGTAAATTTTTGACATGCATATAATAAGATTGATGGGGCAATTGCTGCTGCTTCATCCACTATTAAGATTGCGGTTGCTGGCAAGTAACATAGCTGATCAGGAGCAATAAATTTAAGTTCAGGCACAGCGTGGCCAGCGTCTTGTTGTTGCTTTTTTATAATGGTGTTGGCTTTTGAATTCGCCATGAACCGCTTATATTCGATTTGAGCTCTTTGTGCATTATTAATATGTGGTGCGGTGATGAAAATATGAGTAACGTTATCTTGGGTACTTAATTCTGCTGCTATTTGCCCCAACAATGTTGACTTTCCTCTACCTCGCTTAGCAGTTATAAGACCGATCGATTTATCATGTTGAGCATTCCTTAAGATTGCTTTGAATGCCGTTTGCTGTTGTGAGGTTAGTATACCAAGTAAGCTGTGTTTCCTTTTATTATGGTTAGTATAAGCAAAGGGTAGATGAATAGAGTTTGGTGTTATGTAGGCCGTCTCCTTATCTTTTAACAAGATATCTGCCATTCTTGAAATGAATAGACTGGCTGAGTGTTGGGTATTATAGCTAAAGGCAATACCTGAATGTTTAGCCTCATACTGTTGCCACTTCTTCAGGTCGGGACAAATGATCACGAGTAAACCATCCTTCCCAATTGCGCCCTCTATCGCATAAAGAGCGCTGGGCTTAACACCATCAAATGCATTATAAATTACTATTTCATACTCTGTACCTAAATGCTGCTTGTATTGGGATATTTTTGATTGAGTAATAAAATTGAATTTAAGATGATTGCTAAAACTCATCACCGTATTACTTAGTAATAGTGAAGACGAACGAGCATATTGAAGCAGGTATTGCGTTTGTTGTTGGCACCAATCAACGCCGCCAGAAATTAGCAATAATTGTCTATGGTTGGTATAGTTATTTCTTTGAGCCATCCAATCAATGAGTGATTTGACTATCAATCTGCGTGCTCTCTTTTATAATGAAGGATTGCGAACCTGTTTATTCTACATTGAAAAGGAAAAAAATGCGTTTTTTATCCAGACGTTTAGTAATGCCAAATGATTTGAATTATGCTAATGCTTTGTTCGGCGGAAGGGCGCTCGAATGGATTGATGAAGAGGCTGCCATGTACGCCATCTGTCAATTAGAAACAAACTGTTTAGTGACTAAGCATATCGGCGAAATTACATTTGAATCGCCTGCGACTCAGGGCGATATTGTAGAATTTGGTTTAGTCACTAAGAAAGTCGGTAGAACCTCAATTACAGTGACTTGTTTAGTTCGCAATAAAGCAACAAAGAAAACGATATGTTTGGCTGATGATATCGTATTTGTCAGAGTTGACCCCGCATCTAGACTACCGGTCGGGCACGGTAAAACGATGGAGAGTTTGGTGTTACAAACTAAACAAGAGATGAGAGCTTTAAATATGGAATAGCAAAGTAAATTTGAGCATACAAATACGATTCGACATTCGTTTGGGTGGCTGTTTTGTAACAATAATGTTAACACAGCCTATAATTTTGAATTTAGTCAATCGATTGATTTACTTTCTGTTTTTTGTTGATATCATATTATTTAACGCATCGTTAGATTAGCGTTTAGCCAAGGGGTGCAGCGATTTGCTGCTGAGATTCAGTTGAAAACCCTTATTTACCTGATCCGGTTAGTACCGGCGTAGGAATGGTTGTATAAACACATCAATTACCTGCTCCAACACCGGCTCTTTTCTACAGAAATGAAGAGAACCACATGAAAAAAACATCAAATCAGTTACTATTATCAAAACCACGAAAGCAGATAAAAAAATCATTTCGTATTAA
This sequence comes from Glaciecola sp., assembly GCA_034112105.1. GTDB lineage: Bacteria > Pseudomonadota > Gammaproteobacteria > Enterobacterales > Alteromonadaceae > Glaciecola. Next base: position 16,467 of record JAWUVZ010000088.1, read on the forward strand.
TCCAATTACTAACTCTGTGGTACTTACTTTACTCAGTTTTGGCATTCATTTTTCAGCAATCGCCGACACCTCAGTGGCTAGCACCTCAAGCAATAAAGCGATTAATAATGGCATTGAACGCATAATCGTTACGTCTGATTTTAGCCAGCGGAGTCCTGATAATCTCGCTAGCAGTGTTGTCGTTATTGGCGAACAATTGCTAGATTTACGCCAATCTGAACATTTGGAAGACATCGTTGGCATTGTTCCTAACCTGAATTTCAGCAGCGGTGCGTCACGAGGCAAATTTATTCAAATTAGGGGGATAGGTGAGCGCAGTTTATTCGCCGAACCGATCAATGCTTCTGTTGCTCTTGTGATCGATGAAATTAATTTTTCTGGATTGGGCGGCTTAGGTTCTTTGTTTGATGTTCAACAAGTAGAAGTACTCTCTGGACCGCAATCCACTGGATTTGGTGCGACAGGATTGGCTGGCATCATCAAAGTAGTTAGTAACTCAGCGAGCGATAGTCAAGAAGGCTATTTGCAAGGAAGTTTTGCGCAATATAATACACAGCGATATAGCGCAGCCTATTCTAACCAAATAGTAGACGGTGTAAACGCACGTATTGCTATGCAGCAAGTGACGAGCGATGGTTTTGTCGAAAATAGTTACTTAAATCGCGATGATACTAATAATATTGACGAGTTTAATGCAAAATTGGCAATCGACTATGTGATATCAGATACAACAGGGCTTGAATTTAAGCTTTATCACTTTGATGTCGACAACGGCTATGATGCTTTTTCATTGGACAACGATAATAAAACTCGTTCAGATGAACCTGGATTTGATCGCACTGAAACACAAGCAGCGAGCATTAAATATATACAAGACTTAGGTGAGCACTCTTTTTCACTTTCAGTGACTACGTTAAATGCAGATTTGGATTATGGCTACGATGAAGACTGGACATTTGTTGGTTTTCATCCGGATGAGTATAGTTCGTTTGACCAGTATAAAAGAGAAGTGAGTAACCAGACAGTAGACGCAAGATACGCTTCCACTGATGCTAATTCACCATGGGTAGTCGGTCTTTATTACCAGCGAAGTGAACAGGATCTGACTCGAATTTACACTTATGCCGATGCCGATTTCACGAGTTTTTATGAACCTAACTCATTCGCCCTATATGGTGAACGCAGTTGGCAAATATCAAAACCATTGTCGATTACGGCAGGTGCAAGAGCAGAGAAGTTTGATGCCGACTATGTTGATAGCAATAATTTTGTTGAAGTACTCGACGATAACTTATTGGCAGGTAAATTAACGGCAAGCTACGCACTGCAAAAAACCACATTTTATTCCAGTATTTCGCGTTCGTATAAGGCGGGCGGATTTAACGCTGATGAGCGTGTTTCGGACAACGACCGATTGTATTCTCCAGAATATAATTGGAACTATGAACTTGGTATTAAGGGCAATATAGGAACCTCAAGTGGGATTAAAGCTAACATATCGCTTACTTTCTTCTACATGCAGAGAGAGGATGCTCAAGTCAGTGACTTCTCTGTATTGAATAGAGACGATGGTAGCGGTGCAGTTGAATTTATTGACGTTATTGGGAATGCAGATACAGGCATTAACAAGGGCATGGAAATTTTAAGTAATTGGCAGTTTACAGAGAAATTCAGTGGGGTTGTCAATCTGGGATATCTTGATGCGACCTTTGGTAATTATCAACTAGTCGATGGCAGTTTTGTAGACAAACAATTACAAGCTCAAGCCCCAAAAATAACATTTTATACGTCTGCCAGTTATAAATTCACAGAGCAGATTGTTTGGGTAGTAGAATTTGAAGGTAAGGACCGTCATCGCTTTTCTGTTGGGCATGATGAGCGAGCGCCATTTACCGCTGTATTCAATACCGAGGTAAATTGGCAAGAGGGAAATATACTGGTGCAACTATGGGCTAAGAATATATTTGACAGAAACTTACCTACTAGAGGTTTTGGCGGCTTTAACAATGACCCTAGGGATGGCTATTTCCCAGCGAAACCATACTATCAATTTGGCCAAGAGCGTCAATTTGGTGTTACTGCAACTTATCGTTTTTAAGGAGAGAAAAGTGAAACTTGTCGTCGATATTTCTTTGTATCCACTGAATGAAAAGTATATAGCGCCTATAAAGGCGTTTATAGGCAGACTTAACCAAGATGCTAATCTTGAAACTAGTACGTCTGCTGCGAGTACTATTATTAGCGGTGAATACGAGTATGTTATGGCTGTTTTAGGCGCACAGATGAAGCAAACTTATAGCGAGACGGGACAAGCTGTGTTTGTTTGTAAATTTCTAAATGGTGATAAAATGGGCTCAGGTGAGTGACTGAGTTTTTTGATATAGCGGTGCAGCAATTCCAGCAACAGAATTTGCTCGAATTGCTCGCGTTTGTTCTCTCTGTTTTATACGTTGTTTTAGCTGCTAGACAAAATATTTGGTGCTGGCCTTGTGCGTTTGTGGGTACTGGTATTTTTGTTTATTTATTTTGGGAAGTGACGTTAGTTTTTCAAATGCTGTTAAATTTTTATTATATTATTATGGCTGTCGTTGGTTTTTTGAGTTGGAAGGAGGTCAAAGACAAGCCGACTTTGGCTATCACTCGTGTCGACGCCAGAGTTCATATATTGCTGATTGGTGTCGGTTGCCTTGTCACCTGGTCATTAGTAAAAGTGGGGGAAAACTCGTTCTCTGGTGATTTGGTATGGTTGGATGCTGGAACGGCTGTATTTTCTGTTATCGCGACGGTAATGACAGCACGTAAAAAAATTGATAATTGGATTTATTGGTTAGTTATTAATCCAGCGACTGCGTATTTAATGTTTCACAGCGGGCTCTATTTAACCTGTATATTGATGTTTTTATACACAGCTATGTCAATTTATGGATTTTTCAACTGGCGCAGATATTTAAGATGAAACCGGAAAACGTAGTGCAAAATGACAAGCTAATTAATCTGTTGAAAACTCCCCTCGGTTTAAGTGATAGTGCAATAGTGTCTCCGTTATCAGGTGGAGCAATAAATCGATCTTATTATCTTAACGATACTTCCCGTGAATTTATGGTGAAGGAATTTCAAGGTGGAAATTCTTTATGCATAGATCGCCAGGAACGTTTCAATTTGCAATTAACATTGTCAAAAAACGGTTTGGCGCCAAAACCTATTTATTTATCATCCAATGCGGGTATTTATGTTGAAGAGTGGGTACAGCAACAAAGAAGCCAAATGTTATTGATTTATGATGAACGACATATAAATTCGTTGGCGTCGGCGCTGACACGCGTACACCGAAGCAAGGTGAAAACTAAATCACTTGATTTACCTGCAGACTGGCGCCAGTATTTGACCGCGCTGGAGAGTCCATCCAGTAGTGTAGTTGAAGAGGTTATAAAACAGACTCAACAATGGATAACTCATTTAGGTTCTGCACCTCACGATCAGGTTTTTTGTCACAATGATCTCGCATGGGCTCACTTATGTGTCCCAACTAATATCATTCTTGATTGGGAGTATGCAGGCGTTGGCAATCGTTATTTTGATATTCTTTCGTGTGCAAAAGTAAATGGTTTTAATACTCAACAATGTGATTTGCTATTAATGGCCTATGCCATGCAAAATAATATTTCTATTAATGAAGTTAATGAAGGTTGCTTGCAACAAACGAGTCTTGTTGAATTAACCTACCAATTATGGCACCAAGCGGTTGGCATAACGTCTAAAAATTAGGCTGTCATTCAATTGATGTCATAAAATTCTTTCCTTTTTCATTCGTCAACGTATAATCCTCCCAGCTACAGGGGTGTAGTTCCAATTGGTAGAACAGCGGTCTCCAAAACCGATGGCTGGGGGTTCGAGTCCCTCCACCCCTGCCACTTTCTAATGAATCCTGTTTGCCTTGGCTGTTTTATAGTCATTCTTTACTTTAGGCACAAAACCCTTTTATCAAATCCAGATTTTGGCTATGCTTAGTTTAAGCAGTAAATGAGCAAAAACTGATAGGATAGTCACATTGTATTCGCCAACATCGATTCCGTTAGAGCATAATAATTCAGCCTTGGGCTGCAATACCTTGAGTGCTTACCAAAAAGCGACGCTTCAGACAATGGGCATTGTGTTGTATGAACTGCGAGATGCAATTACGGTCGCAGAATCGGTTGACGTGCTCAAACCGTCTGGGGTCTTGGAATCGAGTTATCTGTGCATTCAAGAGCCCATATTTATTGACGAAACTGACGCATTCATTAAACAATTATTTAGCATCTTTGGTGTTAGCAGTAGCGGTGAACTTGGTCTCACGTGGCAAGTTCAGGATGGTGCAGCGATTACTTTAAAAGATAATATACTCAAGACACCCGATCTGAAGGCATTGAGAAAATCGGATTTGAAAAAACAGTTGTGGGACACCTTACACGTTTTTTTCAAGACCCAAGAATGGTCGTAATATCAACATTTACTGAGGTAGAAGTTGCTGTTGCTTATCGTATTTTCAAAACGGATAGGTTGAATACGTGGTCTTACGATACCTTTGAAAAAAGTGCCTTAAACAATATTTCTTTAGTTGCTAGAAAAAATGAAACTACGGTTGGCTATGTGCTGTTGTCGAGTGTGTTAGATGAATCAACTATCGAAGAGATTACGGTTGATATTGATGAACGAAAAAAAGGGATCGGTAGAGAATTAATTCAAGCAACATTTACGCAGGCGCTCCAAATGCAGCAAAAGACCGTCTATCTGGAAGTGCGATTTAGTAATACGCGTGCTATAGCACTTTATCGTTCAATGGGCTTCGAACTTATCGGTCAACGCAAGAACTATTATGAAGCCGCCAGAGAAGTTGATCATATGACGCATACCAATAATAAAATTACACCAGTTACACCTCGGGAAAATGCCTACATCATGAAAAAAGTCTTATAGGCTTTATCTTCATTTAGCATTCAAAAAGAGTCTCGAAGAGGGTACAATTCGGGCCTTTAAATTTGCACCTTTTAATTTACACCAACTTAACGAGATATTATGAGTTACCAAAGTGAGCTGGAGAAACGTCGTACATTTGCGATTATTTCTCACCCCGATGCGGGTAAAACCACTATTACAGAAAAAGTATTGTTGTTCGGAAATGCCTTACAGGTTGCTGGTACGATCAAAGGTAAGAAATCTGGACAGCATGCTAAATCTGATTGGATGGAAATGGAGAAAGAGCGAGGTATCTCAGTGACTACTTCTGTGATGCAGTTTCCTTATCAAGATCACTTGATTAACTTGCTTGATACTCCCGGCCATGAAGACTTCTCAGAAGATACCTATAGAACATTAACGGCAGTTGATAGTTGTTTAATGGTTATAGATGCGGCGAAGGGAGTCGAGGCTCGCACAATCAAGTTGATGGAAGTCACTCGGTTACGTGATACGCCAATTATCACGTTTATCAATAAATTGGACCGGGATACCCGAGATCCTATCGATTTGTTGGATGAAGTTGAAGATGTCCTAAAGATTAAGTGTGCGCCTATTACTTGGCCAATAGGCATGGGTAAAGAGTTCAAAGGTGTTTATCACTTATTACGTGATGAAACCGTTTTGTATAAAACAGGCCAAGGCCACACAATCCAAGAAATAAGAACTATCAAGGGCTTACATAATCCGGAATTGGATGTAGCAATCGGGTTCTATGCCAAAGAGTTACGAGATATGTTGGAGTTGGTGCAGGGCGCATCGAACAAATTTGATCTTGACGCTTTTTTAGCCGGCGAATTAACGCCTGTTTATTTTGGTACCGCGCTGGGTAATTTTGGCGTTGACCATATGCTAGATGGTCTAATTGAATGGGCGCCAAAACCGCAAGGCCGAGAGCATGATTCAGGCCATGTGGAAAGCAGTGACCGGAATTTTAGTGGATTTATCTTTAAAATTCAGGCAAATATGGACCCGAAACATCGCGATAGGATTGCCTTTTGCCGCGTTGTCTCAGGTAAATATGAGAAAGGCATGAAAATGCATCACAGTCGCATAGGAAAAGATGTGCGAGTAGCAGATGCTGTTACCTTCTTAGCTGGCGATAGAAGCCTACTGCAAGAGGCATATGCAGGTGATATCATTGGTTTACACAATCATGGTTCTATTAAAATTGGTGACACTTTCACATCGGGTCCAAAATATCGCTTTACCGGTATTCCTAACTTTGCTCCAGAATTGTTTAAGCGAATTCGATTGCGAGATCCTTTAAGGCAAAAACAACTGCAAAAAGGCTTAATACAACTCTCTGAAGAGGGAGCGGTACAAGTATTTAGGCCATTGCAAAACAACGATTTAATTGTAGGTGCCGTAGGTGTATTGCAGTTTGATGTGGTTGTCTCTAGGCTCAAGGCTGAATACAACGTAGATGCTATTTATGAAGGCGTCGGTGTGTCTACTGCACGTTGGGTGTATTGCGCTGATGCCCGCAAGTTAGACGAATTTCAACGCAAATCTGAAGTGAATTTGGCCTTAGACGGCGGCGGTAACTTGGCGTATATCGCGCCAACGATGGTCAATTTATCTTTGGCGCAAGAGCGCTACCCAGATATCGAATTTAAAACCACAAGAGAACACTAGGTTTAATACAACATGAATATTCATCATTTACTCAGCGCTAGATTTTCCCAAGCTATTCAAGCAATGGGTATTTTGGATGCTCCTATTCCATTGAGCAGAAGTACAAGACCCGACTTTGGTGAATACCAATTTAACGGGGCAATGGCTTTAGCAAAGCAGTTAAAGCGGAAACCGCGTGACATTGCCGAGCAAATCTTAGCCAATGTGAAATTAGATGATATTGCCATTAAGCTTGAAGTTGCAGGACCGGGCTTTATCAATATACATCTTAAAAATGATTGGCTGTCGACTTGGTGCGAACGCGCTTTACAAGATGATAAACTGACCGTTGAAGCGCATGAGAGGAAAACCATTGTGGTTGACTACTCATCTCCAAATCTTGCAAAAGAAATGCATGTGGGTCACTTAAGAAGCACTATTATCGGTGATGCGGTTGTTAATGTACTGGAGTACTTAGGGCATAACGTTATTCGCCAAAATCATATGGGCGATTGGGGCACTCAGTTCGGCATGCTACTAGCCCATTTGAATGATAAATTACAGAAATCCTCTATCGCAAAAACAGCGCTGTCTGACCTAGAAGACTTTTACCGTGAAGCTAAAGTAAGATTTGATAATGAAGTCGGTTTCGCTGACCGCGCACGCGATTATGTTGTTCAATTACAAAGTGGAGACTCTGCTTGTTTGGCGTTGTGGCAGCAATTTATTGACATTTCAATTCAGCATAGTGAAGACGTGTATAAAAAACTTAATGTTAGCCTGACGCGTGAGCATATCATGGGTGAAAGTAGCTATAACCATGATTTAGCGAATGTGCTGGCCGATTTAACCGAGAAAGGTATTGCGGTTGAATGCCAAGGTGCAAAAGTTGTTTTTATGCCTGAAATGTTGAACAAAGAGGGCGAACCTGCGGTTTATATAGTACAAAAATCCGGTGGTGGTTACTTGTATGCGACGACCGATTTAGCGGCAGTTCGATATCGCGCAGGCAAATTGAACGCGCAACGCACTTTAATATTTACTGACGCTAGACAAGCATTGCATTTCAAGCAAACTGAAATAGTCGCGCGTAAGGCGGGTTATTTATCTGAAAATGATACTTATGAGCATTGCCCCTTTGGCATGATGTTAGGTAAAGATAATAAGCCATTTAGAACTCGAGCGGGCGAAACGATAAAATTATCAGACTTACTTGACGAAGCAGTTGAGCGGGCAGGTGTGTTAATTAGTCAACGAGAATCAAGTTTAAGCGATAGTGCCAAACAGCAAGTTGCAGAAACCGTCGGTATTGGTGCAGTAAAATATGCTGACTTAAGTAAAAACCGCACAACTGACTATATTTTTGATTGGGATACGATGTTGAGTTTTGAAGGCAATACCGCTCCCTATCTGCAATATGCTTATACCCGTGTGAGGAGTATTTTTAGAAACGCAAAACAAGATATGGATACATATCAAGCATCTGTATCAGTCGCCTCAGTTCAAGAGCATGATTTAGTCGTTAAATTGATGCAATTTGATGAAGTACTTGAAGCGGTTTGTAAAGAAGCAACACCACATCTAATGTGCACATATTTATATGAAGTAGCGAGCTTGTTCATGCGTTTTTATGAAGCCAATCCGGTGTTAAAACCTGAAGTTAGTGAGGAAGATAAAAATAGTCGTTTAGGTTTGTGTGCGTTAACAGCTAAAACGTTGAAAACAGGACTTGATATTTTGGGTATTCAAACCTTAGAAGTCATGTAGCTTGATGCAAATAAAAACAAAGTCTGATCAATAAATCGCGCTTTTTTAATCTATAGATTGACGTTTGAGAAAACCATTTTTTCAGGGAGTCGGTCGGTAATTCACTGTTCCTGAGTTAGAACTATATGTGCGAGCGCCGTTAGTTAAGTTTCAAGCAGTCGGACTGCCATCAAGTGGTTTGACCTTATATAATAATTGATTAATTGAAAGGAATTAAGATGCCAAAAATACTCACTTTTGCCGGCAGTGGCCGCAAAAATTCATACAATTTTAGTATTGCTAAGTGCGCGGCTCAAGGAGCCAACCTTGATGGTGTTGAGGTAACGGTTATTGATATGTCAGAGTTCGATATGCCTATTTTTAACGAAGACCTCGAGGCAGCTCATGGTTTACCCGCAAATGCCAAGAAGTTTAAGCAACTGCTCATGTCGCATGACGGTTTTATTATCGGCAGTCCTGAATATAACAGTGGGTATAGCGCCTTATTAAAAAATGCAATTGATTGGGCTTCACGCATGGAAGAAGGAGAAAAACCGTTGCAAGCATTTAAAGGCAAATATGCAGCGATTGTTGCTACTTCTCCGGGTGCCTTAGGCGGTATTAGAGGGTTAGTGTCGCTGCGTATGTTACTGGGTAATATAGGCATACATGTGTTGCCAAATCAGTTGGCTGTTGGCGGTATTGGGAAGCTAGTAGATGAAGAGCACAACGTGGTTGATGAAAAAACTAAAAAAAACCTAAATGGGATTGGTCGAATATTAGCCGAGGCGCTTCTGCAGGCCGCAAAATAGGGTAATTTCAATAATTCACTAGGTTGCAAATAGCTTTGAACATAAAAATCTTGGCTTTATGGTTATTTGCACCTTCTTCCACCTATTAAATTCATCATAAATTCTGTAATATCCATCCTCTCAATTTTTTAGTCATAATATTTGTATATGTTCGAAATCAATCCAATCCAAACCGCTATTGCCGATGTTCGTCAGAGAACTGAATCCCTTAGGGGGTATCTTTGACCTTGATGTCAAAGTAGAACGTTTAGAAGAAGTATTAAGAGAGCTTGAAAATCCTGATGTTTGGACTAATCCAGAACAGGCTCAAGCTTTAGGCAAAGAAAAAGTATCACTTGAAGACGTGGTTTTAACCATTCAAAAGTTAACACAAGGCACTGATGATGTTGAAGGCCTCCTTGAACTCGCCGTTGAAGCGGACGATGAAGAAACCTTAAATGATGCCCAAACAGAATTGGAAGGGTTAATTGTTGCTTTGGAAAAGCTTGAATTTAGAAGAATGTTTTCTGGTCCTAATGATGCCAACGATGGTTATTTGGATATACAGTCAGGCTCGGGCGGCACAGAGGCTCAAGATTGGGCAAATATGCTACTGCGCATGTATTTGCGATGGGGCGAGGCGCACGGTTTTAAAACTGAACTAATTGAAGTTTCTGCGGGTGATGTTGCGGGTATTAAGGGTGCAACCATACGTTTTGGGGGCGATTATGCCTTTGGATGGTTACGCACAGAGACAGGTGTTCATAGGCTCGTTAGAAAGTCGCCTTTTGACTCAGGTAGTCGTAGGCACACATCTTTTGCATCTGCATTTGCTTATCCAGAGATAAGTGATGACATTGAGATTGAAATTAATCCAGCGGATATTCGAATTGATACATATCGCGCATCGGGAGCGGGTGGACAGCACGTCAACAGAACCGATTCTGCTGTACGAATAACGCATTTACCGACGAATATTGTTGTGCAGTGTCAAAATGACCGTTCTCAGCATAAGAACAAAGACCAAGCATTTAAACAATTAAAAGCAAAGTTATACGAATACGAACTACAAAAACAAAACGCAGCAAAACAAATAATGGAAGATGGCAAGTCTGATATCGGCTGGGGCAGCCAAATACGTTCATACGTATTAGATGATTCTCGCATTAAAGATTTACGAACCGGCGTTGAAACAAGAAATACACAAGCCGTATTAGACGGCGATTTAGATAAATTCATTGTAGCCAGCCTAAAGTCTGGCCTTTAGTAAAACAGCAATTAACAGGAATACTCATGAGTGACCATCAGCAAGATGAAAATAAGTTGATTGCCGAGCGTCGTGGCAAGTTAGCGCAAATACGCGAAAACTGCCCTTCAAACGGTTTTCCAAATCAATTTGATCGTAAGCATTATGCGCAAGATTTGCAGACAACCTTTGGTGATAAAGACAAAGAAACATTAGTCGAAGAAGCAAATATTTTCAGCATTGCGGGTCGTATCATGGCGAAACGAGGTCCTTTTATAGTATTGCAGGACATGACGGGGCAAATTCAGTCTTATGCTTCGAAGGATACGCAAAAAGATATTAAAGCAAAATATGGATCTTTAGATATTGGCGACATCATTGGTGTTAGCGGTATATTACATAAATCAGGAAAAGGCGACTTATATGTTGATATGGCTGAATATCAGTTATTAACCAAAGCGTTACGCCCTTTGCCTGAAAAATTCCATGGCTTAGCGGATCAGGAAACTAAGTATCGTCAACGGTATGTAGACTTGATCACTAATCCTGACACGCGCAAAACGTTTAAAATTCGTAGCCAGATAGTTAGCGGTATCCGAAACTTCCTTACGGAGCGAGAGTTCATGGAAGTTGAGACGCCAATGTTGCAGGTCATTCCTGGTGGCGCAACAGCAAAACCATTTACTACGCACCATAATGCGATAGACATAGATATGTATTTGCGTATTGCCCCTGAGCTTTATTTGAAGCGTTTGGTTGTTGGTGGTTTCGAGCGTGTTTTCGAAATTAACCGCAATTTCCGTAATGAAGGGTTATCCACGCGGCATAATCCTGAATTCACAATGCTTGAGTTTTACCAAGCGTATGCTGACTTCAACGATTTAATGAACCTAACAGAAGAAATGTTACGTTATCTTGCCGAAACTGTTATGGGTACGTCGATAATTACCAATACAGTGAAAAATGCGGAAGGTGAAGTCGTTGAAACAAAAGAATATGACTTTGCTAAACCTTTCCAGCGTTTAAGCATGGGCGATGCTGTTTTAAAATATTGGCCTGATGCTAATGTAGCTGCAATTAATGATCCTGAAAATCACCTACCAGAACTCAAAGCGATGGCTAAGCAGTTACATATTAAAGAACCAGTAGTTGACGGTATCTGGGGTGCTGGTAAATACCTTTGTGAAATATTTGAAGCGACGGCTGAAGAGCAACTTGAGCAACCTACATTTATTACTCAATATCCGTGGGAAGTTTCTCCATTGGCCCGCCGCAATGATGAAAATCAGTTTGTAACAGACCGTTTTGAATTTTTTGTTGGTGGCAAAGAATTAGCTAACGGCTTTTCTGAGTTGAACGACTCGGAAGACCAAGCCAGTCGCTTTAAAAAGCAAGTACAAGAAAAAGATGCAGGAGATGATGAAGCAATGCATTTTGATGAAGACTACATTACTGCGTTGGAATACGGTTTGCCGCCAACAGCAGGAGAGGGCATAGGGATTGATAGATTGGTGATGTTGTTTACGGATAGCCCAACCATCAAAGATGTTATTTTGTTCCCGCACATGAAACCACAGTTGCAAGATTAATAATACATAGCAAATAGTTTTTTTGTTTGTATAGGAAAAGCCTGACACGGTAAACCGTGTCAGGCTTTTTTGTATTATTTAGATTGTGCTTTTATTTGTTCATATAGGGTTTGCACAAACGCCATTTTGATTCCCGTCTCTTTGCCCTTTTCTAATAAAAAGCCAAGAATACCTTCTACTTCCGTTTCGCGCCCATTTTGAAAGTCTTGATGCATTGACGAATAATTTTCTTTTGTTAGCTGTATGACAGCATCGATATGCAGAGAGAGAGCATGGTTGTCTAAGGGGAGATTCATGAACTCGTATAAGTCGAATATCTCTTCTTTCACCTTTTTTATCTCTTCAGAATAATTTACTAATTCACCATTTTTGCAGTTTTTTAAAGCAGTTAGCGGGTTTATCGCTGCATTTACCGCTAATTTCTGATATAAAACAAATTCCATATCACTGCGCCATAGTAGGTTGGGATGAAGACAACTTAAGTAATCACACGTTGAATTATTGTATTTTGCGATGGGGTTCTCGTCATCCAAGTTCTCGTCATCCAAGTTCTCGTCATAAATAGCGCCAATATCAAATTGTCCTACAGCAGTCTGAATAAAACGGGTAGTTGAGGTTTTGTAAACGCCGTCAGTTGTGGTGGCAACAAGTAATGGATTTTTGGGCAAATATTTTTGCACTAGTTGAATACCGCCCATGCCGTTGTGCAAGAGCAGTATTATTGTTTTTGCATCTACATACTCCGCAATATCCTGAACAATACGCTCTATTTGATACTGCTTCACGGGCAGTATTATTAAATCTAATGACTGTAAAGAACTCTTTGAAATATACGCCTGATCACATTTAATAAGGTGCGTTTCTCCATCCACCGTTAATAATGAAAGTACGTCGGAGCGGTCATAATGCTCTCTTACTAGCAGTGTGGTTTGAATGCTCTGTGCAAGTTGCAGGTTAAATGCAACGTTCACGCCAATCGACCCGCGGCCAATAATTCCAATTTTTTTTATATTTTGTGTATTGGCCATTTCATTACCCATGGGTCAGAATTGTGAGAAAGGAATGTGTCTAGATGACTAGCAAATAGTTTACCCGTTTGGGGTAGACAAGTGACGTTAAAAAATTGGTTTTTATAAGTAAACTGGAGAACATAGCTATGCAAATATAAGCGGTCGGATACGCTGCCTTTATAGCGTTTATCTCCGATAATTGGGGAACCTAGTGATTTCAATGCAACTCGAATTTGGTGCGTTTTTCCACTAATTGGTTTTACTATGCATACCCTGACAGCTGGAGTCGAATTGAGATTGTTTTTAAGCGATAATTCAGCTGTATTATCCCGTTGCAGGTGATTCTGTGTTTCTAGAGTCAGATGTCGATTTTCAGACAGTGACTTGGGAGACGGTAAGTTATTCTGTATTGAAAAACTAAAAAACTGTGTTATCGCCGGATTATCTTGGCGAATGCTTAATTTCCAGTCACCATTACGTGCTTTTTGCATGTCCCCCTTTATCGTACCTTGTTTCTTTTTGGGTTTATTATCAATAAGTGCAATGTAGTATTTTTGAACCGTCTTTTCGGCAAATTGCTTTGAAAGTTCAGATGCGGCATGTTTTGTTTTTGCTAATAGAATACATCCTGAGGTATCTGTATCCAAGCGATGAATCAACCATAATTTCTTATGATTAAATAAAGACTCAGCAGCTGGAATTATCGCATTCTCAGAAGCATGCATAGGCATGCCAGTGGGTTTATTAAGCACCATGAAATCATCATGGTCGAGCACTAATTTAAGCATTGTAATAGGGCGCGCTTAGGTGTTTTCTTCTATTTTTGCTATTGCTTGAGGATATCGAAGCTCCTCAATTAGCTGGGTGAGGTGCTTTGCATCTGACTCAGAAAAAGCTAACCCTGCGAGATACTTCAATAAGGTATCATCGTCAATAAATTCGTTTCGTTTTAGACGCTCTATTAACGCTGACTTACATTTATCCCGGGGTAGGGACGAGCTTTCTGGTTGTATTTTTGAGGCCTCATTTTGCTCCATTTGTTGAATTTCAAGACAAGTGACGCCAACAACTGTTCTAAACTCGTCGATGATAGCTTGATTTGGTATACCTGTTCTTAATTCTGCATCAAAACGCGTTGCACAATCGTATAACGCTTGAAGCCCTATATTCCCGGATATTCCCTTTACAGTGTGGACTAGCATTTTAGCACTTTTAATGTCGTTCGCTTCAATAAAACCGACCGTCTCCGCAGAACTGTTTTCAAATTCAGAGAGGAACTTACCCAGTATTTTACTCAAGAGTGCTTCGTTGCCACCAAGTTGGTTTAGTGCAAACTCATAATTGAGAATGGGGAAATTAGTTGACATGTTTTAGTCCAGTTTTTGGCGAATGGGCATGCATAGTGAACATTTGTAATGCATACTAAGGTAATTCCTTGCTTGTTATCAAGCTACTTATAATATATTGGTTATACAAACATATTACCAGTCTACATTAGTTGTAGTCAGCATTATCACGATTGCTTGATTATAAATGGATCAGGGAAATGGGTTCGGACACATAAATTATCCAATTTAAAACGATAAATAATATAGGCAAAATATGATTAAAAACCTCACGAAAAAACTCGTTTTTGGTGGATTGGTAATGTCGGCAATTACCTTGGGTGGTTGTTATAAAGCGAGTAATATCCGTACACAAAATCAATCGGATGAATTGTCCGGCTCAGTGATTAAATACGAAAGATATGAACTTGCTAATGGGCTAACAATAGTGCTGCATGAGGATCAATCAGATCCGCTCGTGGAGGTTAATATTACCTATCACGTTGGTTCGGCCCGAGAAGAGCTTGGACGTTCAGGCTTTGCTCATTTTTTTGAACATATGATGTTCCAAGGCTCGGAAAATGTAGCTGACGATGAACATTTTAAAATTGTAACTGAAGCCGGTGGAACGATGAATGGTTCTACCAACACTGATTTTACCAATTATTATCAAACAGTACCGATTAATCAACTTGAGAAAGTATTGTGGCTAGAAGCCGACCGCATGGGTTTTCTGTTAGATGCGGTGACTCAAGAAAAATTTGAAACTCAGCGTGAGACAGTCAAAAACGAGCGTGGTCAGCGCGTTGATAGCCAACCCTATGGATTGATCTCAGAGAGAACGGGAGAAGCACTTTATCCAGTAGGCCATCCTTACTCATGGTCCACGATTGGTTATGTAGAGGACCTTGACCGTGTAAACGTCAACGATCTTAAAACTTTCTTCCAAAAATGGTATGGCCCTAATAACGCGGTATTGACGATTGGTGGAGCAATTGACAAAACACAAACTAAAGCTTGGATTGAAAAGTACTTCAGCGCTATTCCTCGAGGCCCAGAAGTCACCAAAGCGGACAAATCACCCGCCATTTTAACGTCAACGCGGTTTATTACATTAGAAGACAAAGTGCATTTACCATTACTTCAAATCACAATACCAACTGTCTATGCACAACATTCTGATGAGGCTGCGCTTGACGTATTGGCAAATATCTTAGGTGCTGGTAAAACGTCATTACTTTACAAAAACATGGTTCAAAATGGGTTAGCGTTACAGGCATTCGCTGGACATCCTTGTCGTGAACTTGCTTGCGAATTCCAATTACTTGCTTTAGTCAATCCAGAAAAAGTACAAGGTTTACACCAAATGCAAACCATCATTGATGAAACTTTGGCTGAGTTTGAGCAAAGAGGCGTGCAAGACGATGATTTACAACGTACAAAAGCGAGTATCGAAAGTGGCACTATTTTTGGCCTTCAAAGTGTCGCGGGGAAAGTAAGTCGCTTAGCTTATGGTCAGACTTTTAACAACGAACCAGATGGTATTCAAGCCGATATAGAGCGCTACAACGCCGTCACGAAAGTTGATGTTATGCGTGTTTACAATAATTATGTCAAGAATAAGCCTGCGGTTGTGCTAAGCGTAGTGCCGGAAGGACAAACTCAACTTGCTGCTGCAGAACAGAACTTTGCATTACCGACACGCCAATTTGAGATCGAAACTGCCAAAGCTGATGACATTAAACAAACTAAAATTAAGGATAACTTTGATCGAAGTGTGCAACCAACTGCAGGTGTAAACCCTATCGGTGGTATTCCTGATTATTGGGAGCATTCACTTAGCAATGGCATCAAAATTCTTGGGGTTGATACCGATGAGACCCCAACTGTTTTTCTAAATATTGCTATTGAAGGCGGGTCCTTACTTAACGTGCTTGCCAAACCTGGTGTTGCAACGATGACAGCACAAATGATGAACGAGAGTACGCTGCTTTTTAGCAATGTTGAAATTGCTAATCGCCTGGCCCTTCTAGGAAGCAATGTCTCATTTGCAGCGTCTGGCCGCTATACAAATGTGTATGTGTCATCATTGTCTAAAAACTTGCCTGAAACCTTAGTTATTTTGCAGGAAATGTTGTTTTCACCAGGCTTTAACGAAGATGACTTCGCACGGTTAAAACAAAATACATTGCAGGGGCTTCAACAAGCACTTAAAAGTCCATCTGTGTTAGCAAGTAGGGCAAGAGATATCGTTTTGTTTGGCGATAAAACAATTCTTGGTATGCCCGAGGGTGGCACAACAGAAAGCGTTCAAGCCATCTCGCTCGATGATTTAAAAGCATTCTATGAAAACTACTATAGCCCTCAGTTTGCTGATATGGTGATTGTAGGTGATATATCGAAAGTACAGGCGTTAGCTGCAGTTTCAATGTTCTCAGAATGGGAAGGTAAAGATTATGTATTACCAACCTTTGATGGCTTTGCAAACGCTGCGAAAGGAAAAGTGTACCTTGTTGATAACCCAGGTGGAGTGCAGTCAGTTGTTTCAATAGTGAAACATGCATTGGTATTTGATGCAGAAGGCGAATACTTTAAATCAGGCCTAATGAATTTTCCATTAGGTGGGATGTTTAATAGTCGTATCAACCTTAACTTGCGTGAGGATAAAGGATATACATATGGTGCACGCAGCGGTTTCAGTGGAGGTAAGCAAACTGGAATATTTAGTGCTGGTGCTGATGTTGCCGTGCAACACACGGTGGCAAGTATTCAAGAATTTTTGAAGGAAATAGATTCTTTTCAAGCTTCAGGTATGACTCAGGATGAGCTTGAATTAATGAAAAAGGCATATACTCAAAGAGATGCGCTAAGTTCAGAAACGCCGACAAGAAAAGCGGGTATTCTGATTGCAATGTTGGGTTACGACTTAGATAAAAATTATCGCGAGCGTCAAAAGCGTATTATTAATAATGCGACCACGAAACAGCTTAACGAAATAGCTGAAAAATGGTTAGACACAGACTCTATGGACATTATTGTTGTGGGTGACGCAGCAAGCCTGCGTGAGAAACTAAAGGTACTAGGTAGAGAAATTGTAGATTTAGATGTACCCAAGTAGGTAATTCTTTGGTGTGAATTTGTAATTTAAACACTATACTAGGCGCATAATACGTTAATACCTTTGTAGTAATAATCTACAGGGGTTTTTAAACCAGTAACGGAATAATAATTTGGCTATTCATTCACTTTCCTTTTCAAAACGCTTAACCGCACTTGCTCAAGCCCAATTTCAGACCTCTTTGCCTAATATTAAACATGGCATAGAGAGAGAAGCGCTCCGAGTCAATCCAACTGGAGGGTTGGCGACGACTATGCATCCCGATGCGTTAGGATCAAAGCTGACTCACGATACGATAACCACCGATTTTTCTGAAAGCTTAATGGAATTCATTACTCCACCTGAAAAAGAGCCTAAAACAACACTGGCTCAACTTGCGGATATTCATAAGTTTGTATACGAAAATATTGGCGAAGAAAGATTATGGCCAATGAGCATGCCATGCTTTGTGAACAAAGATACAAGTATTCCAATTGCGCAGTATGGTAGCTCGAATATTGCGAAAATGAAGGAAGTGTATCGTAAAGGTCTTCACAACCGATATGGCAGTATGATGCAAGTCATTGCTGGCGTGCATTTTAATTTTTCCTTCTCGGATGAGTTTTGGCAGGCTTGGTGTGACTTACATGAAGTGGAAAATAATGTGGATAATCGTTCCTCGTTCCATTTTGACTTAATCCGTAATTTTCGCAGCGTAGCTTGGCTTATTCCTTATTTGTATGGCGCGTCGCCCGCACTTTGTCAGTCATTTTTAGCGGGTAAAGAAAATAAATTCCCATTTGAACGCTTAGGTAAAGGAACGTTATATTTACCCTATGCTACATCGCTGAGAATGAGTGATTTAGGCTACACAAACTCAGAACAATCCTCCTTAAACATTTGTTATAACAGTTTGAGTTCTTATGTTAGTTCTGTGCGTGACGCAATAAACACTCCGTCAGAACAATATGCGGCCTTCTCGTCAAATGAAAAAGATGGCTGGGAACAGTTAAATAGTAATGTGCTGCAAATTGAAAATGAATTGTATTCACCTATTCGACCAAAGCAAGTAGCGCAATCGCTGGAAAAGCCAAGTGATGCCTTAGAAAATCGAGGTGTTAGTTATATTGAAGTTCGCGCGTTAGACGTAAATCCTTTTTCACCGCTGGGCATCGATGAAAATCAATTTTATTTCTTAGATGTGTTTTTGCTATATTGTTTACTGAAAGAATCACCTGATCTGGCACATCCTGCATATATAGAAAGTGACGATAATTTAGATGCAGTTGTTATTGAAGGGCGCAAGCCGGGCTTAATGCTAACAAAGGAAGGCACGCCTATTTCTTTGTTAGCTTGGTCCACTGAATTATTTGCTGCATTGAAAGAAGTCGCTCAAACGCTAGATAATGCAAACATGAATGTTAAGTATTCAAGTGCCGTCGAAATTGAGTTCGAGAAAATCCAAGATCCGAGCAATACACCTTCTGCGAAATGGTTGAAGACATTAACTGATCATGAAATAGACAATAGTACACTGGGATTAGAGTTAGCGGATGAATACAAAAAGCATGCTTTGGGTTTAAATTATTTGAATATGACTGAAGATATGTTCCGCCACCAAGCTAAAGAATCTATTGAATCCCGGGTTAAGATTGAAGATACTGACACAAAAGCCTTTGCTGAATTCATACGAGATTATTTTGCTCGTTAAAGTGCCTATATACGGTGTTGTTATGCTAGTTGAGGTTGGAGTTTAGCTCAGTCAGTATACTTTTGAGTTAATTTAATAATGTAAGCGCTGGTAAGAAAAAAAACCCGAACATTCATTAAGAAGTTCGGGTCAATAGGGACTAAACAGGGACATTTGTTAGTTCACATGTATAAATAAGAGTAGATCAATATCCAAAAGTTCATTTTCCTTAAAGATAAATTTCCAAACTTGCTATTTTCAGCACTATTTCTCGTTTTAATGAGTGGCTGTGTGACTCAACCACCAACCAAAAAAGAAAATATTTGTGATATATTTTATGAAAAACGTGACTGGTTTGATGCTGCCGCAGATATGCGTGAAAGGTGGGGGGTGCCTATTCATGTGCCCATGGCTATGATGTATCAAGAAAGTTCGTTTCGTCACGACGCATTACCTCCGCGTGATTACGTGCTTTTTGGGCTAATCCCTTGGGGTAGAGTTAGCTCAGCTTATGGTTATTCTCAAGCCAAAACAATGCCGTGGGATGATTATAAAAGAGAAACAGACCAAACTTTCGCTAGTAGAGAGGATTTCGACGACGCCATTGATTTTATGGGATGGTTTATTTCGAAAACACATAAAATAAACAAAGTTTCTAAGTGGGACGCAAATGCCCAATACCTTAACTATCATGAAGGCTGGGGGGGATATAAACGCAAGTCTTATCGCAAAAAGCAATGGCTGGTTGGCGTGGCTCAAAAAGTAGGTTCACGCTCAAAACGCTACGCAACGCAACTGAAGACCTGTGAAGATGACTTAAATAAAAACTGGTTTATGCGACTCATATTTTAAAAACTTGATCTGGCGTAATTAATTTGCCGATTAGACACATAATCTCGTTTATTTATTGATCTCGATCATGACGGCGTCCCCAATATTTAACTATTATTGATTCATAAAAATAATCAACGGGGTAATTTATGTTATAAATGATATTCGGCGACGTTGTAGTTTGGGGTTCTCTTCTTGGAATTTTAGTGATGGTAGTAATGAGTGCGTATTTTACTTATATGTTCATTCACAATAGTTCACCAGACGAACATAAGTAGACTCAATCGTATTTATTGTGCTCCTTACTTTGTTTTATCAGCACAAGTAGGGCGCTATTGCCGCCCCATTCTAAGGTGGCTTGGTGAAAACCAATGACATAGGGGTGTTGCATTAGCCAACTAGGTATTTTGCGCTTTAATGTGCCGGTACCAATGCCATGCATGATGCAAACACAAGTGTAGAGTTTTCTGTGCGCTTCAAATAATAAGGCCGCAATTTCATTTTTTGCGGCCTGCGCATTTAAGCCATGTAAATCTAACAATAGTTCAGGTGCTATTTCACCATTCCTAAGCTGTTTAACTCTATCGCTGCGTTCGCCCTCTGCAACGTACT
Organism: Glaciecola sp.; assembly: GCA_034112105.1. Classification (GTDB taxonomy): domain Bacteria; phylum Pseudomonadota; class Gammaproteobacteria; order Enterobacterales; family Alteromonadaceae; genus Glaciecola. The sequence goes on from JAWUVZ010000088.1 coordinate 37,016, forward strand.
TCAACGGTCCATTTTGGCTAAAGTTGGCTTCAAACCCATCTGAAAATTCAAACAGTGCGCTGGCTTTTCTATCCAATGTGGCACTCGAAAACTGACGTTGTTTCAAGTTAAGAATTCTGTCCTCGCGACTTAATTCATAGCGGTCGTGTTTAACGGGTTTTACGCCATCAAATAAGCTCGTAAATGAAATTTCATCTTGAGGAATGTCTTTGTTTAATAAATTTGAAGTTTTTTTCTTCATAAGTGCAGATAACAAGCGAATTTGATTAGGTTTTTGCGTATTATATCAGGATTACGCCGATATTGAGTCAGTAATATCGCCAACTTACCTGAGGATCCTGTGAATATACACCAACCATCTCATCCGCCAGAATTAATTACGATACTAGACTGGATCCGTTATTCCATTTCTACATTTTATCAAGCCGGTATTTTTTTCGGTCATGGCACAGATAACGAGTGGGATGAAGCCTCTAGTTTAGTGTTTCAAGCCCTAAATTTACCCTTGGATATGCCTGCACAGCGTCAAGAAGCTTTATATCAGGCTCGCGTTACAGAAACCGAAAAGCAACATATGGCAGATTGGTTACAGCAGCGCGCTGAGTTACAAAAACCGTTGCCTTACATTACAAATCAGGCTTGGTTTGCAGGCATGCCGTTTTATGTGGACGAGCGTGTGTTAATTCCTCGTTCTCCAGTTGCTGAATTAATATTGCAAGGCTTCAAGCCATATTTAAATCAAGAGCCAAAACGAATTCTTGACCTTTGCACCGGTGGAGGATGTATTGCTATTGCTATGGCTAACCAATTTCCTGAGTCAATGGTGGATGCCGCTGATATTGATACTGATGCGCTTGATGTTGCTTCGATTAATATTCATGAATATCAGTTGGAAGACCAGGTAATTCCTCTGCAATCGGATTTATTCAATGGTTTAACAGGCGAGAAATATGATCTTATCGTTTCAAATCCACCCTATGTCGATGCGCATGATATTGCCGCCTTGCCTGCAGACTTTCATCATGAGCCTGCACATGCATTGGCGGCTGGAGAAGATGGCCTAGATGTGGT